>NZ_JBHUCX010000034.1:0-1621 GCF_042678105.1 Alicyclobacillus fodiniaquatilis | reverse complement strand
CTAGGAGCGTGTCCGAGTATTTCAGCTTAGAATTTCTGTAATTGAGTCCTAATTCCAAAATTCTCATTAATGGTCAATGACATTCCGCACTGGTGTTGTTCTTTTCACAAGAACTGGACAGTGTAGCCTCATCTTTAGCACGTTGCCCAGCTCGTATGGCCGTATTTGAATATCTTCAGCAGGTTATGGCACATGGCAACTAACGACCATTCTCCCTTGACTTTTTCCAAGCCTCGTAAAGAGAATCGGTCGAATCCCCGGCAACCCTTAATCTGGCCATACACAGGCTCAACGATCACTTTGCGTCTCGCGTAGACGGCATGACCCTTCTTTGTTTTTAATTTCCGAGCCATCCGTTGCTTCACCGTGTAGTGTTTCGGTATTCGTCCTCTTGGTGACTCCGGCACCTCATTGTGTTTTTGACGACCCGTTGCGATATATGGGTCAATTTCTTTCTCTTGAAGCCATGTCACATCGTCTGCGGCAAAGTAGCCCGCATCACATGAGATTTTGCCAATTGCCGCTTTTGCATTCTCCTCGGTCATTTCAACCATGGTACGTAGGACGCCATGATCATTAGTGTGGTCTGTAACATCTGTTGCAACAATGATTTGGTACGCTTCATCTACGACAGACTGCACATTGTATGCTTGGATGAAACCGTCTTTCGATTTCATAATGCGGGATTCCGGGTCCGTGAAGTTCCGTTGTGCTTTGTCCCGCGGAACGCCTGCGGGATGACTCTCCTTGCGCGGACGGCCACGCTTTTTGACGCCTGTCTGGTTGGTGGGATCGTCATCGTCCTTCTTGTCTTGTTGTTCCTTTTGCTGCTGTTGTTCCATTTCTTCCTTGGCTTCCTGCTCCAAGGCAGCCATTGCTTCCTGGATTTTTGCTAATCGGCTTTCTCTGCGGGTTAATTCTTCAGGAAGTTCATCGCCCATGGTGTTACCATACTTCTTGTCTTCACTGCGGTCGGTGCGTTCAGCTTGCTGCGTAAGCTCGGCAATCTCTTGGCGTAGCCGTTGTTCTTGCTGTTTCATCCGGTCGTAACTCATTGCCTTATGCTTAGATGCGTTCGCCCGAATCTTGCTCCCGTCCAGAGCTACATGTCCGAGCTTAACCATCCCTGCATGCTGGGCAATCTTCACGACTTCCAAGAAAAGTTCCTTGAAGGTGCCCAGGTGGCGTTTGCGAAAATCACTGATTGTACGAAAGTCCGGAAACTGGTTTGCCGACAGGACTCGGAATGCTACAACATCTTGGCAAGCCTTTGCAATCTTTCTGGAGGAGTACACACCTGTGCAGTATGCATAGATAAGAACCTTCAACAACATGGCCGGGTGGTACGGAGGAAAACCGCGCAATTCCTGTTCGTACTGCTTGGTAATGACGGAGATATCCATATGATCGACCACATCACTGACGAAGTTCGCCAAGTGATTGTCGGGTAGCCATTCGTTCAAACTCGGTGGTAACAACATGAGTTGGTTCGGGTCGTAGTCACGGAACTTTTTTCCCAAGAGTCGAAGCCTCCATTGTGAATCCCAGTACAGGATACTTCGTTGTTGATCCGAAAATTCCCTGTTGGGAAACTTCAAGAATTACTCGGACACGCTCCTAG
>NZ_JBHUCX010000033.1:0-26400 GCF_042678105.1 Alicyclobacillus fodiniaquatilis | reverse complement strand
AAAGAACAACACCAGTGCGGAATGTCATTGACCATTAATGAGAATTTTGGAATTAGGACTCAATTACAGAAATTCTAAGCTGAAATACTCGGACACGCTCCTAGAACATTTATATCCGAAGAAATATTGACGTGAACCTCTAAACCCTTTGTCTTCGCTAAAGCATCAGTTAAAACAACAACTGATTCTAAGATAGTTAAGAGATTTAAAGTTTCGAGTTTTAATTGGAGTTCTTTGTGTCGTAGCTTAGAATAATCAAGAATGTCGTTAACTAAGTTACTTAATCGTTTACCGCTGTTTATTATCATATTTAGGTTTCTGTGTACGGTCTCGTTAATTGGGCCTCCTATTCCATCCAGTATCGATTCACTTATCCCAATAATTCCATTAAGTGGTGTCCTTAATTCATGAGAGGTATTCGCTAAAAATTCGTCCTTAATACGACTTAATCTCTCCAACTCTTCATTCTTCACGGTAAGTTCTTTTGAGTATACTTCCAGGTTTTCGTGTATTTGCCTATATCTATTACTGTGAACAGCGATAATTGAAAGAATCATCAACATAAGCCCATATTGAGCTGTACCAGACTCCTGATACGGTATTACGTTAGTTGTAACAAGTACATCATACGTGCCTGTTAACATATAAGCCGTGAAACCGGCAGCGAGAACCCTTAACTCTGGATTTTTCCAAGATGCTTTGATAACAAATGTCCCTACAAGGATCATGGTTATCAATAATATTTGGTCATACAAATTGTAAAATTGTTCTACAGACCAAAGACCAGACATGTCTGAAACGATGATAAAGGCCAATAATACTGTATGGAACCACCATAGCGCAGAAAATGATTTTCGAAATTTGCCTAAAAGCCTAGAAATAAAAGGGATAAACATTGTTGGTGCTGCATAAAGGCACAGTAAACGAACCTCTATCCAAAAGTGTGGGTTGTCATACAAAAGAGATTTGATATAAGTCCTGCCAAAGAGATATCCCGGTTCTACAATAAGAAAGGTAGCCAACCATAAGTAGTATCGGTTACTTTTTGACCGTAGTCCTAGGGCAAGAAAGAAGAAACCGACACTTGCCATCATTACCGGAACTATTATTTGCGTCAAGTTTGCTCTTAGAATATGTCCGAGTAGTACAACTCTTTCACCAGCTTCAACGGTACCTCTTAGTCCAATCATGTTGTACTTTGATTCAACTTCAAAATACAGCGTTTTTCCTGCTGAGTTATCCGGAAGTGGTATAAAATTAAAATTCCATCCACTAAATGTATGCATGTTGCCAAAGTGATAGATCTCGTGGCCATCTTCGTACACTTTGTAGTTCTCATAAATTTCACTAACAAACAAAGAGGTGTCTTGTGCTGGTAGATCCTTAGGTAAAATGATCCGTTCCCAAATGACAGATGATTTCTTTTTGACAGTGTTTACGTCATTGGTTGTTTGCCAATCACTCGAATGTTCAACTTCATCCAGTGAATGAGAACCATAGATATATTGAACTGGAGTTTGAATATTTGTTTGTAGGCTTTTGGAGAGTTCCACATCTGCAAAGAAAAAGAGAGCAACAAATATTACGCAAAAAGTGTACAGTTTGTACATTTGTTTCCCCTTACCCTTAGATTTCTTTTTGTTATTCTGTATATCCTTGAGACGTTTTATGAATCGCTTGGAACTTGCTAAATACTTCGGGATTCTCACGTTTTAACCTAATAATCTTGTTGTCTCTATTCATACAAACGTGTTCTGTTTCAGCAGTAATTAATAGAGTTGAATCTTTTAGTGTCTTTTGTAACTCTTCGTCCGACATCAACTTACTACCCTGTTGAATTTCAGTGGAAAGTCTATAAACTTCATAATGAAATGATATTCGGATACCCTCGAGATTACTCAGCTTTGTTACAACTAGGATTGTGTCGTCATATCGAGCGGGAATTTTATAATCGACATTGAGGTTTGTAACGACTACTAGTACTCCACTCTCTTCTAATTCCCGGTATGTAAGTCCAAAGTTTGTAATTGTAGTAGAACGGCCAATTTCTAACCAAGGGATATAATTCCCGTGATAAACAACCCCCATTTGGTCTACTTCTGGATATCTTACTTTCAGGCAATGCGTAAAATGATTCATCACTAAATTCTCCAATCAATAGCTCAAGAGTTATGTAACCATATGGATATCACGTGAATGATATTTCTTTAGTCTTTTACAACCAACGTATTATAACAAAACTAACATTGATTTTGTGCAATCATTCCATGTTTGAATATTATTTCGAATCATTCAGACATTACTGAATTCACAAATCCACACGGGGGATTTATGAGGATTTTTGGGAGCATCACATATGTAGTTTGGTTTTGATTGAGAACTTGATTTAAATGGTTATATCACAAGTTAAATAAAGGTAATGTTTGAACATGGTTTTTAGGTATATCCGTTATTGTCTTAATTTGAGGTTCCAATACTATAGCCACTTGTGAAGCTTGTGGTGACATTTCTTTCTTAATAATAAGAGTAGCGTCTAACGCTCGTCCACTAGGTGTACATATTACTGGGTACAACTGCGCCTTCCCCCATTCCTCGTTATCATCTTTCCAGAATATATATCCTCCTGGCAGACATTCTTTTTTTAGCCGTTCAAATTCCCATTGATCATATTCCTTTTGAAACCTTCCAATTTGCCCATTTTCAAATTGATAACCGATGATATATTTCATTGCTCACCCAACCTTTTTAATCAAATTTTAGGGTTACTGTCTCAAGTGAGTAACCTGTGACTTACTAGAAAAGCACCTATGGTAATGGGGAGTGTTTGAATTAATAGAGTTCGAGAAAAATCAGCCAAAAATGAATAGTTTCCATGTTGGGATCTAAAATGAATAACCATAAATAATATTTGTAGAGCAGCTGCAGCTATTCCACAAGTCTTTAGATGGAGTTTGTTCTTAAACACTCAACGTTTTCCCCTCTTTTGGAAAGAAGGCCACCCTCGTAAGAGAGCAGCCAATTCCGAATTCATTAAAATTAAGCGATAGTCCAAGCTGTGCCGTTGTAGTCCGCAGTGTTTTCGTTTACATTAATTGGGTTGCCGGCCAAGTCAGTTACACCGGAACTAATTTGTACGTCAATGGTATCCGAGGATTGCGGAGCATTATTTAAGGTTAGTGTCACCGTATATACCCCGCCACTGTTTGAATAAACAGCGTTTGTCACCCCGTCAGTTGAAGAATTGTCCGTTACGCTGTAATTCGACGCATCTGTTGCTGCTGTTTGATCAAGGCCTTTATTGAACGTGAGGGTAATTGTTCCGTCATCATTCAATACCGCCTGCGTCAGTTCTGGCGCAGCTGTATCCTTTGTCACCGAGACTGTAGAAGCAGTTGTCGAGTTTGTAGAGTCAGTTGCTGAGATTGTGATTGGGCCATCTTGCAGCGTATGAGCATCTACACTAACCGACCATGTACCGTCTGAACCAACAGTAGCTGTGCCTGTTACTGTGGCATTTGCAGAATCAGTTAACGTTACATTGATTGAGCCTCCTACTGTTCCTGAACCCGATACAGTGTAGGAACTCGCGTCTCCTGAGTTAATATAACTGCCTGCATTAGTCGTGATTGTAGGAGATGTAGCCTGTGACGATGAAGAACCACCGCTGGATGATGTGCCACCACTTGACGACGAAGAACCAGCACCACTGGAGGAATTCGTGATTGACCACACGGAACCACTGTAGTCAGCCTCATTAGTGTTTGCGCTAATTGGATTGCCATCCGTATCGGTCACTGATGAAGAAACATCCACGCTAATCGTATCTGTTGATTGTGGAGCATTATTAAGGGTTAACGTCACTGTGTAGGTACTGTTACTATTGGAGTAAACCGCACTTGCTACTGTATCTGGATTAGACCCGTCCGTTACTGTGTAATTTGCAGCAGTTTGTGCAGAACTCTGATCCAAGTCCTTATTGAATGTGAGAGTAATTGTACCGTCATTATTCAATACTGCTTGAGTCAATTGTGGAACTACTGTATCCTTTGTGAATCCTACCGGGGATGCGTTTAATCCGGCTGTTGTGTCTGTAGCGGTAATGGTACCTGACCCATCTGATAATCCGGATGCATCAACCATTACACTCCAGTTGCCAGATGAATCAACCGTTGTAGTGCCAGTTACATTTTTCCCATCCTGGTCGGATACCTCAACACTAATATTGTCCCCTACAGTCCCCGTACCTGTGACGTCATACGAACTTTCATTGGTCGTATTGATTTTGTAGTATGCCGGAGCCATTTGAATTGTTGGTGTCGTGGCTTGGGAAGTACTGCTTGGTCCAGAACTACTAGAACTACCTGATGATCCACTACTAGACGATGAACCACCACTATTTCCGCTTCCGGAGGCATTTGAGTCTACGGAGATACTGTACGTCGCCGTTGTTGAGCCGTCTGCTGCGGTCACTTTAAGATAGTCACCAGTGATTAGACCTGTTCCGCCGTTTAACTCGTTGGTAAGCCCTGCATCACTGTAGACAGTATAGTTTTCAGTGGAGCCATCTGTTGATTGAAGTGCTCCAATTAATTCAGATACACTTGTGCTGTTGGCCACGTTCACTGCCAGAGAACCACTTGTGTTGCTGACGTTTGTAACATAGTTTCCATTGTCAGCTGTTGAGTCTTGAATTTGAGTGTTATCACTTGATTGCACAGTAATCTGGTACGCCATCGAAGATGTCTGATTGGCTGCTTCAACAGTAAGAACATCACCTGAAACCAATGCACTCGTTGAGGAAACGGTTGCTCCACTAGAATTGGTCACCGTGTACGTTTGGTAAGAACCGTCCGTAGCCAATAGGTTATTCGTCAGGTCCTGAGCAGTCGATTGCCAAGCAACGGTTACACTTTGATATCCAGGTTGGTTGTTGATCGATTTCAGGTAGGTTCCATTATCAGCGCCATCCATAATCTCTGTGTTATTGCTTGGTAGGATATTGATCTGGTAAGTAACCTGCGTTGTATTGTCAGCTGCTGTAACCCTGAGTTCACTACCGGTTGTGAGAGTAGATGAACTTGGTAAGGTGCCTCCATTGCTGCCGTTAAGAACGGTATATGTCTGCGTTGAACCATCCGTGGAAGCGATACCGTTTTCTAGATCCTGTACCGTCAATCCATATGGTACCGTCACAGACTGAGAGCCTGAAGTGTTTACCACATTTGACACATATGACTGTGTGGATTGAATGTCCGTGTCATCGCTTGCCTGTGACGTTTGTCCTGATCGACTAGACGAGACACCACCGCTAGACGACGAAGATCCGTCACTAGAAGAGACGCTACCACTGGAGGAAGTGCCACCGCTAGACGACGAAGATCCGCCACTAGAAGAGACGCTACCACTGGAGGAAGTGCCACCGCTAGACGACGAAGATCCGTCACTAGAAGAGACGCTACCACTGGAGGAAGTGGTACCGCTAGACGACGAAGATCCGCCACTAGACGAGCTACCACTGGAGGAAGTGCCACCGCTAGATTGCGTACCACTATTGGACGATGAGCCACTGGAGGACGTACCAGACCCTCCTGTTACATTTGTCGGTTGATTACCTTTCAAAGATGTGACCGTTCCAGAACCGCTTAAAGTGACAGAAGAACCCGTTGAATTGTTGGTCAGTGTTTGAACTTTACCATTGTTTTGGACGGATACATTGGAAATACCGTTTGCAATGGATAAAGCACTGATGGTTGCTCCGTTCTGAACCACGACTTGTGCTTTCGAGGTAGTTACTGAAAGAGCATTTACAGATGTGCCACTGCTAACTGTCACAGGCGTACTGTTAGTGATACTGACGCTGGAATATGGTTGTGAACCTGTAAGAGAAACAGGTGCAGAGGAAGCAATCTGTACGGTTCCAAGAGAACCAGAATCCTGTTCCAGTGTTACATTCTGTCTTTCCGTACCAGACACACTTGTATTTGCAATCGCTGTATTTCCTTCAGATACAATGTGAACGGCAGAAGTACTGTTCACTATCAGGTTTGGTGACGTAACGTTATCAAAATGAACTGAGTGTGACGCACCGGATAGGACAATGATTGAGCCTGTCACTGAGACGTTTTTGATGTACGAAGTACCGTCTGCTCCAGGATTGACATACAAGTTACCGTGAATTGAAACGTTACTTAAGTTTGTGTTCGTGCCTGTAATAACAACGTTCTTATTTAGGGTTACAGAACCTTGTGTAGGTCCATATGTGTTCCCTGTCTTCACGATTACTGGCCCACTAGTCATGCCAAATGTGTGCTTGGACGAATCTAAGTTCCCACCGATTCCTGCCACATTAAAGATGGCTTGAACTGTTGAAGCAGGGACAAAGCTTGTAAATACAGGATGTTTTTTGGCACTACCGGGATCCAAGTGGACAATCTTATTAAACTTTGTTACGACGTTACCGTTGACGGTTAGAGTCGTGTTTCCCGACCCTTCAGCTACAGAGGAAAAGTCTAGTGTGTTGTTTGCTGTTGTTAGTGCCCATGTTGTTCCATCCCATGTGGCTGTGAACCCTGCTTTTTTCAAGGCTTCGTTCAGATACCAAATCGGCAGATACGTGGTAGTTGTTCCGTGGTCTGTTACGATGAGCTCATATGGGTTGTTTACTGCGTTACCGTCAACCGCAATAGAAAACCTTTGTGCAATCGTTTGGACTGTTGAACTGCTGTGATTAGAAGAGGCTGTTGCTGCCAATGCTACTGGTGCATAAGCGCCACCCATAACCACCGAAGCTGCTACCACTCCAGTTAAAGTCTTTCTCATTGTGATACTCCTTTCTGATTCAACTGTGAAAGTACATAGGCTACAATTTAGTGCCCGCTTTCCCATTACAATTGTCACACCGCTACAAATGGAAAGTCGGACACACTGTGGACATGTTTTATATGAAAATCTAATTTTTCGGTTGGAGAAAAAGGAACGAGGAAAATAAAAAAACCAGATCTCTTTAATAAGACCTAGTTTGCTTAGTATATGTAAAGTGGATTGACCTTTAATTGGAGTGTTGCGAAGTAAAGCCGGATGACTTGTATCTCTATCCAGCTCTACTTAACGGAATTTAACTTTGCGGATTTCTCCTACCCCTCTTACATTCATAAGCGGGACTTCCATTTTCACTTCGAACCAACCGTGTTTAAGAAGTGAGCAGTCTACTTCAAGACCACGTTGGAACTTACCGAAATCGGCTTCACGAATCCAAATTGTCACCATGTCTATCACCTCTCTGTTACTTATATTTTAGCATGGAAATTGATTCTGGTTTTTGTGTTTTCGAACTGATTCTATACGTCATGCACACTAAATATAGAGTTATCTAGTGAATTTCAATTTGATAAGTAAAGATCAAGTCAAACACCGTTATCCGCCTATTGTGAAGTTGGTAGGAATACCGCCCCTTAGAAGGGGCGTCTGCGACTGTCACAGGTTAAAGCTTATTTGTAGGCTATGTTCGCAAGAAGTGTTGTTTTTTGAGCTCATCCCTACAACAATCACTTGATATGGTTGATGAACATTACAACAAAAGCACCCCTAATGGCAACAACATAAATCGAGAAATATATCGAATATAAGATTTGTGAGTCTTATACTTTTGACGGATTTTTCGAGACATCAGCCAAGGCAATGTGCAAAATAGAGTTACAACAACATAACCAATCACACAACTAATGATAACGCCCATCCACCAAGGCAGCATGATTGAGCCCTCCCCGCTTAACGGCACCATACTGTTCTGAAAACCACAATTACCGAGAACACAACCTATGTTTGTAACGTAGAACGGTTTCTGCCTACGGCGCAGATTGATTTGTGAAGAACCACTCTGGTTCGCCAGTAATTTCCATAAAATTCATGTTTGTGAGTTGCAGTCCCACATGAATTTATTGCAGTTATCAACACTGATTGTATCCCCTAGGGGTAACTTCGGCATGATGATTGTTGCACCGTTCCAGTAACCATTCAGATAACTAGTATCAGGTTTCATAGATATTGACCACGATGAGTCTCCCACCAAATCAAAAAGGAGCCCCGAGTAATCGGGACCCCTAATGTATGAGGTATTTAAGAAATAAGTCGAAGTTGGCCGTTGTCTTCAACATTGAATAAAACAGATTCCTCTGATTCATCATCAAAAACATCTTTTGGAACCACTTTGTAACCCAGCCGGTACGCGAGCGCTTTGAGTTGTTCAATTTCACGATTCAGCAGACGGTTCTTTGTCTCCTGCACTACCTTGTCGATGTGCTGTCTAGCGATTTCACAGAGGGCCTTGTGCAAGTCCATCTGATTTGCACGTAAATACCAGGGAACATCAACGAATGCGTTTAGGAAGACGAGGAACCTAGAATCCGCATACTCCTGTTGGAAGCCCGACTTCGAATAGTGAGCTATGAATCCGCAGTGACCGTGGTAATAGTTGTAGGCCAACTCGGTCATATTTTCAAGTGAACGCTTCTCTACTGATGTAACAAAGTTTTTGAAGATTTTCTCTTTGTCTTTTGCCGAGTACCATTTTTCATCCGAGAAGCTTGGCATTTGTATCGTCGCCATCAAAAAGACCTCCTTGTCGGAAAATGAGTTCCCTAACCGTCGTTTGTGGTGTTATCCAGACACGGCGGTTTTCAAAGTGTGCGATTGGAGCAAAGGTGATTTCCTCTCCTGATTCTTCATAGACAAAGGTGCTGACCTTGTACGGATTGTAGTAAACACTCTCCGTCAGGCTTTCGGCTTTGTCACAGTCAGCAGATTGGAAAAATCCGATCGCCCATGCATGAACATTTTTTCGGTTATCCCGTAGTACTCGTTGCCGACCAGATTCTCGTACCTTGAAAGTAGTGTCGGTCAAAGTTACGGAATTGGCGTATGCTACAACTAAGCCACTAGATTGGTCCACAATTGAGAAAACCGAGTCACCGCGGTTCAAGTTCATATAGACTCGAACCTTTTGGCCAACGTGTAGTTCCCTGTCCTTTACAATTTCCACTGGTATGACCTCACTTTTAGGTTTAATAAAAGCCATCCAAACCGAACTCAGACAGGACTTCCGCTTTGGCCTCTCCTTCGAGCTCGGTCCATCGCTTGAAAAGTCCCGATGACCGGCGCTTGGTTGGAGTAAGGCGATTCACGTTTGCTTCCTTGATTTCGATGTCCCTCTGTCTCATGAGAGGGTGTCGATTAAAACACCGAAGTGCTTCTGCTTTACGGGCTTTCAGTGGTTCCCTTTCCCGAGTTGCAAGTCGACGCATTTCCGCTTGTACCTTCTTTTTATCGAAGCCCAAGAGAGTAGCGGCACACTCTGTTCCGTAATGACTTACTTCACCAGTTGTGTCGTCCTTGAGAACGGTTCGCCCACAGCACGAACAAGCTGTTACATCATCTGAAATGCCTACAATGGTCAGCATACAGTGAGAACCCCCATTTCATCGGGTGTTGCAAATCCGAGCCATTGGTCGAGATACTCACGTGCCTGCCTCACGGTTTGCAAGATAGGTCCACAAAGTAAAAATTGTACATTTGTGGCCTTCAAGTCACCATGGTTGTAGGGTTGCATGAAGTAGAAAATGGACACTCCGGTTTTAATTGAACGTTCACGAAGGAATTGAATCACTTCGTCCTGTCCCATATCGAATAACTCCCACAGTGGAAAGATGGGGTTTCGATTTGTTGTTTCTTTTACGTTCAGCTGCGCAGTATCCTTATGCAGAACGATTCTACCATCGTAATGAGACATGTGATTCACCGCTTGAAGACTCGACTTATTTAGAATCAATCCATCGGCGGCCCACGCTTCTAAAATGGCGTCGATCTCAGCTTCCTCTATTAACGTGTGGCCCGAAGCCTGCTCTGTGTAGAGGAGCGCTTCTAGAAGCAATTTCCGTCCCGCTAATGAGATGGGGCCAGGTTCAAACTTCCAACCTTCTACCATCTTGAAATCATCTACTGCTTCGTCATCAAACAGATTCAATTGACCAACCATTGTGTCCGCTTGTTTTAGAAGGTTACGTTCCGCAGCCCTTCTCAGTGGCTGGCGATACCTAATATCCAACCTTATGTCGTATAGCAATCCCTTGAAAGCCAGAAGTGGAATGAGACTTGTGTTCCCGCTATTTATGAGATTGACCATCATAGGATCCTGCATCGGATGACTCATCATAGTACACACAAAGCAACCATTCCTTCCACCGCCACAGGACGGTGCTTGAGTGCAATTCGCAGTAAATGGGCATTCCTTATCGGATGCCTGATAATGTGCGACCAGATCGTGGATATCAACGCCCCATGGTAAACCATGAGTGATCAGAGTATCCCATACCTGTGAGGTCGTGATGTGGCGAATCGGGTGGTAGACAAGAACACGTTTGAGGTTTGCATGTAAGGCAAACTTATCTTCTAACGCGTGCTTCTCGATAGACGTCTTGCGCCTCGACGATTCGTCTTCTCTTACCCCAAGTAGCATCACCGCATCGTACTCATCGAAAGTCGTAAGCGAATTACGCGCACAGATTTCTTCAACAATTCGGTTCACCGGCTGGATTTTTAACTTGCTTTGACACCACATAAACCTAGATGTACTCATTACCGGGGTGTTCCCTTTTCCGAGAACTTGAACCCAGTATCGGTCTTTCATCACTGGCATTACGAGGTGTGCTTGAATCGGCAGTCTTTGACTTGCGGCCGCCTGTTGAATCATACGGACACTGTGGCGAACGAACGCGGTCATGGCCGGTTCTTCGACGCCAGTTTCGGATGTGATAACGTGTATGGTCTTAGTGCGCTGGTGTACGGGAAGTTGTTCTAAGGCTGTCCAAACTAGCGACAGGACCAAAGATGAGTCTTTTCCCGTAGAGAAGGTGACAATCAGATCACGGTTGTCACGTAGGTATATTTCCTTAATCTCCTCAATTATGTCTTGGAGTTCATGTGTCTCCTGCATAAGCGCTGTTAGTAATCCCATTCGAACGCCCTGTGCAAACAGGTCGGAAGGTTACCCTTCGCGGTTACTGCTTGCGCGAAGGGCTTCCCTCCCTTAATTAAATTTGCACTGAGGCGAAACTCATTATCTTAGGCAACCAAAGAACCAACTTGATAAATTCACAACCATCATCGCCATACTGGGTTACATGAATGTTTTCTAGAGCGACGATTGGCATGTATTTTTCTTTGACAAACGCGATGACTTCATCAAGTGAAGTAAACTCGATGTCCGTTTTATTGGCACGGTAATCGTGAATCTTGATGTCCACACACTTCGCGCCGTCCCACGTGTACTCGAAAGCATCCGTATAGAAGCTCTTAATGTTCTTGGATTCATCTGTGTACTTGAAGCAGTAACGATCTTTATGGACATACACTGTAATGCCATATGCCCTTAGGCGTTTTGCGTTCTCTTCCATCGTGAATCCCATCCAAGATGTAACGAGTTTACCGTCAGCGTACAAGTCTGCTTCATAATTCATTGACGTTTTCACCGCAGTTAAAATGTCATCTGTGTTGATCGAGGAAATTCCCTCGTAATATCGATCCATTGAGAACTTCATTCGAATTCCTCCTAAGTTTGGGTGTCTAGCCTACTAGGTCCATCAAGTCGAACAAGGACAACTGATTATCCTTTTCACGCTTCTTCGCACGTCCCGCCCCTTTGTGTCGGGTTCCAGGTTGAGCGAGAAGGTCTACTTGATAGATTCCCTCGTAGTTATCTTCCATCGAGGCAAGTTGTCGGATGTTGAATGCGAGTGCTTCTTCTGAAGTCCAGTCATCGGGACTCACGTACTGCCGAAAAGGAGTAACGAGTCGACCAAACTGACGTCCAGCGAGCCAACTACTCGAATCCACCGAGAACCAGTCGTACATCGCGATATACGGTGACGCTACGCCTAGTCCGTGAAACGGTTGAGTTGGATACCGCCTGAACAACTCCGAGAACATTTGGTGGCGCTCAGCTCGTTTAATGAACTTTGTTCCACCGATAGCGATAATCGGATGGTCCTGTCGTACCATAGCCTCAAGCGATTCCCATGAAGATTGGCAGTGCCACACGGGAATTGGTTGTAACCCTTGGTCAACGAGATACCGATAATTACGCTCAGAAGTCTCTGCATCACCTATTTTGTCTAGCGACAGCGCCCCAACAATGAGGTCTTGATGCTTCCATAGCCATGCAGCGTAATCTTCAACAAGTAGAGGTTCATAGGGAATCCCATCTCTCTCTGCTTGAAATCTTGAAAACTCGCCACTGTCTATCAGTACCGACAAGCCGTGGTCTATCAATTTCTGTCGCCAACTATCTGTCTTATCTCGGCGTAGATCCCAATAGCTTAAAAGGATGAATTTTGCACCGTTCTCTTCTATGAGATTCCAGTCATCGTTACCCGCCCGGCCTAAGCCACAGAAATAATGACGAACGCCTTTGAGAGTGATGAGCACAAGACCTCGAACTGTTCTAAGAATCTTACTGATATCTTTGAATACCAACTTCAAAAGGCCGAGTAGAGCCGACGAGAATTTCGAGAATGGCTCTAGTTCCTTTCGAGTGGTAGTCCGTACATAGAAGAGGTGAGCAATTGACTCTCTGAATTTCACTCGCGAGATTGATAAAGGGGACTTGCTCTTTGTCGTTTTGAAATAGACCACTTTTGGAGTCACTTCAATGACACAGTTTGCAGACCCGTTGGCAGTTTGAAACTCGTAACCCTGCCTCAATCTGTTAACGAATTTACACTCCAACCTCTTCGCTTTTCTCTTGGACTCTCGGTTCATGTAGAGTGCCCGATCGTTTCACTTCTGCGGTGGGTTACCCCATCGCCTAATAGCAGCACGATGGGGCTTCCCCCCTTCAGTAAATTGGCTCTTTTTCAGAGACTGTTTTGAACTACGGTAATGAACAACTCTGGATCTGATGGGTTAATGACGGCTTCTACCTTTACCAAATCATTTGGATGACCTTGGTTGCGATAAGGTGCACCGAGTAGGTTTCTCCGGAATTGTGTTTCTACGACGATGTTACCGTCTTTCAACACGGGTACACCGAAATCATCCCCAATTGATAAGCAAACCGTACCGCCAAAACCAATGTAGGCCACACCATTAATGTGGTATTCCGTCATATGCATCATTCCACGGTGTCTACTTTTCAGCCATTCGCGTATTTGTGAAAAGCTGAATTGACCGTAATTTACTTTGTTGTCACGCGAACCATACCGACCTTCAAAGAGAATGGTATCTTCTGTGATTGGTGATTGAACTTGTGCTTGAGTCATTACTTGCCCACGCCACTGTCTGTGAGGAATCCCACGCAGTACAGCACGTGGGTCTTCCCCCTTTACAGTGATTTGATTGGACATTAGAGACTAAGGTAGTCGATCTTGAATACTTCAATGTCCTTTCCGTGCTCTGAAAGGAACTTTTCTAATGCTTGGTAGTCTGCAAGTTCCTCATTGATTGGCGATTGTTCGTGATGTACTTTTCTGCCCAACTGTCTGCGTCTTCGATGACGGTATCAGCTGCGATGAGGAATTCTTCTCCCTCACTTTCGCTGTAGCCAACACTGAATCGAACACTTGGACCGATACGAACCATCATGTTGTTGATAAAAGCAACAATGTCCGAAACCTCACGATCCGATGGGTCGTAAGTAAATACTCCATAGACATAGGCCATATTAGGTATGCTCCTTTACCGCCCCTGTCGAGTGGGGGTACGGTGTAATCTGTCCCCACTCAGGACGAAAAGTGCATAGAATTAGCTGTTCACGTCGCAACGAGTAAAACTGATTTCCTCGTTTAACATATCGAAGTAAACCGAACCGATCCCTCTCAACTCGAGGTCCCCAGTCTTGTTTACCCAAATCTGCACACTCGTCGGTTCTTGATCTCCTTCAACAACAAGAGACGCTTCACCGACAAACTTTGTGTAGTCAGGTTGGAGACTAGACGCATCAATATTACGGAAGTCGCAATTTACCTTTGTGTCAAATGTATGATTTAGTCGTTGGACCAAAGAGTTTGCGTTTGCCATGAGTTCCTCTGGAACCACATGTACTAAATCTCTCTCTAGTACTTTTCTTTCTAAGCCAAGTTTATCGAGTGCTGGTAGGAATTGGCTGTGTTTCTTTTCAAGGTCTACTGTTGTCTCGTAACCAAGTAATAAGATTGTTGTTTTTGAACTCATTGGTGCACCCCTTCCATATGTCCCGTTTCATGCGGAACCTTGTGCTCCTTATAAATCAAGTGAGCAACTCGAATCGCAGTTTGTTCGTCCACACCAACAGGGAAGTGAAAATCCTTCTGGCTGTCGACTGTCACAAAATAAGTGACGTCGAAGTTCAAGTCGTTTTCTTCTTCAAACAGGTTGTGCGGTTCTCGATAGTTGCGGTGAATATGAACTGCAATTACATGTCTATCCTCGTCAACAAAAGTGTGACGCTGGTCAGGGTTATCGAAACCATAGTCATAGATTGTCATATTATCGATTCACCTCTGGCATTGTCGTTGGACTTAACGGCCCTAGTTGTAACTTCAATGGATGCTTCTTGTTTTGCAGTGGGCAACGCCAATGTGTTTTGCAATTTCGTCTTGGCGTTTATCTAGACTTTTTCTCAACGTACGCAAACGTTGTTTAAATCCCTCCAAGTGAGCACCTCACTTCTGGAATAACAATCAACCCGCATCAAGCCAGGTCATCTCATGTGGTTCAAGAAACTCTTCATAGTCATCGTCTTCATCATCCACTCGGTTGATAGGAAGTCCGAGCTCAGGTTCATTAGATGACGAATCCATTTCTGGATTCATCTCTAGTTCCTGTTCTTCGTCGTCTTCTGAATTCATATCCTCGTCTGATATCTCCAGTTCTTCATCATCCTCTGTGTCAGTAACGTTTGCTGTTTGGTCTAGAACACCTAGGAACTTCGCATTACTGAGTACGGCTATTGCTTCTTCTCGCCTTCTGTTATGCCATTCATCTAGGTCTTCCTCGAGGTCTTGAACAACAAGTCCAGTTTCTGGAGACCACTTAAATGCGTCGGCACATCCATTGCGAGCGTTCATTGCGAAGAATTGAAGAACTCGAGTGATGAATTTGGCATCTCTAGACTGAGCTAACCCTGCTTTGTACAGGCCGTCATAGCATGAATAGTCTTTGTTTGCCATGCTGATGCTGTACTCCGTTCCCCGTACCGAAGTCCATTTTTCTACCCAAAAGTAGCTGCGGAGTGCTTCTTCAACCGCTTCTACGGTATCCGCTTGGACTAACGCATCGACTAACGGTTTGATTACGTCATCTGATGGAAGGTGGTCGTAAGTAGTGCCCCTGCGACCAGGCTTACATGAACTGTTGACCATTACTCTTTCACAATGAGCAATATCGAATTTAGACATGAAGTAAAACAAGAAATCATGTCGTGCATCCGAGTGAAAGGCATGGAACCAATCGTTTCTTGACGTATTCCAAAATCCCCAGAACTTTTCCGGTGTCTCAGGTTGAGGTAAGGACTTGATCGCGTGACGTACTTCATTGTCATCGCAAAGGTGAGTTTCCCAATCTGCCATATGACCAAGGCGATAAAACTGGGTACCTCCTGTCCGAATGACTGTACGCGATGCAAGTTCCCATAAGAGAGGGTGGTGTTTCATCCATTCGAGGTAGTCATCTTCATGTTTCTCTTGAAAGCCGACTTGGTACTTCTGGATGGATTCGTCATCTTGGTTTAGCCATATCTTCACTTCCGCGTAAGATGGGCTCCCGTTTTTGTACTTCATGATTGTCCCGTAGAGTAATACCCCACGATAATATCGACCATTCCACCCGCGGACAACAATAATGTCGCCCTTTTTAATCTCATCGGCCGATATCTCCTCAGCTCCAAGTTGTTTAAGTTCGTCCAGCAAAGCAATTGAATGGTGAACTTCTTTCAACCAATCCACGATTTTGTCATGCCCCGTAAAACGGTTCATGTTCCAAAGTCGTTGCCCCACCCACTGTTCAAGTTTCTCTGTCAAAATCGAACGAATAAATTCCGATTCATTACCAAAGCCATCAGACTTTGTTCGACTGAGAGCAACAATGAGTTCGTTTTGAGCGTTTTGGTTAAAAGCATCCTCCGAATTGCGATTTACGAACGGCTTAACTTGTTTGTCTTTCCATGTAAGTGCAATGTTGATGAATTTCTCAGCCAACTTCAAGCCCTTACTCGACGCAGCGTAGAGCATTCTGTCTACGATAGGTTCCTGGATACCACGAGCAATCATGACTTCCTTAAAGCGATCAACGTTTCCATCCAGTACTTGAAGGAACTCCCTAGGAGCCCAAAAGTCAACTTGAGAAAGGTCGTCGCAATCCATTGCAAAGAGACTCATTTGGTTCATGTTATTGTTCCCTTCTCCCTTCCCAATGCACGGGAAAGAGGTAAGTCCCCGCGTGCCCGGGTAAGTAAAAAGGTCGATTATGAAATATGGCCTAAACTGCGTAGACTCTCGTATTTGCCGTTACCACCCACTATAATGTGATCCGCAACTTCAATTCCAAGAATCTTTCCAGCTTCTACTAACCTTTTGGTTACGCTAAGGTCCTCCCGTGATGGAGTAGTATCTCCACTCGGGTGGAAATGGGCGACAATGATTGAGGATGCATTATTCAATATCGCCGGTTTGAAAACTTCCTGCGGATGAAATACGCTTGCGTCCAAAATTCCTATTGAAACAGTATTTATGGCCACAACTTGGTTCTTAGTGTTAAGGACAAGGACAACAAAGTGTTATCTGTCGGCAAATAGGTATTCTGTAAGGATTTGAGAAGCATCATCAGCACATAAAATCTGTTTTACTGGTGTGCTTACACTGCTCTCTCTGACCATCTGAATTTTGACTACCGGAATTCGATAGGACATATGATTGTTTCTCCTTCTCTCCCCTTTCACACGTGGGGAGAAATTAGGTCCCCGCGTGCTAGGGTGAATCGAGAAGCAGTTTGTTAGTCTACAGTCGATGTACCGTAAAATTCGCCCATTGTTTGTGACCGCTTAATACCAGTCTTCAAACAGAACATGACACGACCGTATTTGCTGTCTGGTCCAATCTGAACTTGTACCCATTCGTACTTTTCAGTATTGTTGACGTCAGGAACATCTTCGTATTTCATTGTTGGCAGCGCACGAATGCGTGCTAATTCTTCAGCAACAGGTTGGTACTTCTTTTGAGATTGAAAGTCGTGTACGTTTGGCGTCGAGATTCCTCCCAAGGGATAAAGTGTAGGAAAACAAAAAACACTAGCAGAAAAAGACCTTCGAACTCTGGATTTTTCCCAGATAAGCGAACGTCTAACGCTAGTGTTCCATCGCAGTAAAACTGCGCTCATATGAGGTTTCCCTTTTTGTTGTTGCCTCTTAATTCCAGATTCTCGTCGGCCTTGGCCTCGGAGGACGGTTGAATCTCCCTGTCTCTATCGCACGTGTACGATTTGTTGTACAACTTCGGCGGGATAGATTAGCTACAAAGCAAGGAGTGATACAGGTATTGCCTTTGGTGCATTTGTTGCTATCTGTCCGTTCGGCCAAAGCCACTCGATACGAGTATAACGGACTCAATAATGCTGTCCTGGTACAGGGTCTTAACGCATTATCGGGTGTGGGGTGTTTATGGATATATCATACTTCAATGGTCTATATTGTTCAACGATTATGATAGAGTTGGTCAGTTTTTATGTATGTATTTCTTCTACTGGTATGTGGAATCTAGGTCTGATCGTTCTCCGATAAAAACGAAGTAGTCTTTTTCTGGGTGATCTTTAGCATATGCAATAATACTCGTTATTATCCTATCTAAATCATCGCATCTCCTTAGTATTTCGACCCGTTTATCAGCTCTCTCTACGGATTCATTGACATCTCTGTTATATTGGTTTATTTTCTTTGATAAGTTTTCTTCATTGACCCCTTTAAACAGACGTTCTGAGAGCAATTTTATTCTTCCTATTACAAAGAAATAGTCATTCACGACTGATTCTAAAACCTCAATATCGCGTAGGGATAACTCTATTTTATCAGTGACAAGTCCGTCAGCATTTATACTTCTACTATATAAACCTAATCCCATTTCTGTATGAATGAGATGATGATTTGGAGTTTGAGAAATATCATATGTTAAAACAATTTCATCTTCGTGAAATAGATGCAAGTGCAATTTTTCAATATTCTCCTTCCTTCCTCCTCAAATAGAGTACGACATATAAGGGAAAACGCCTAGTAGCTATCAAGGCTACTAGGCGTTTTTATTAAATAAAACAGTCACTTGGTGAAAATTACCACGCGAGATCTCACATGTCTGTCTTTTCTTTTGGCCTAACCGTTACAGTTCTCGCTTCGATATTAACATTAACGAGTAAGAGTTCCGACTCAGCATAAGGAAAATCGTATCCTAGTACCTTTGGACCCAGCAAATTGCACACGCAGTGAGTAACCATATCACCAATTTTAGCAGACTGATTTATTGACTGAATTGGTGAAAGCCAGTACGCAATGCCGTGACCACTCTGTCCGTCAACATCAACGATGGATGGTGTTCCAAATGCATAGAACTCGTTTGGAATGTACATCGTGATGTTTCGATCTTGATAGATTTCTTCAAGTTGTTCGGAGGAATACCAGCATTCTGAGCCGGAATCATCGACAATCTTAACGTCACCGTCTTTGTCGAACTTTAACGCTTCATAAACCTGGTTCGCCGAAAGATCGGAGAATCCTACGTTTTCGACACAACGAACATATCGCTTTGGTACTTCTCCGATACCATCCACGAGATGGTTCAGTTCCCCAATGAATTGGTTTACCAGGTCGCCGTTCTCAAAGTCCAGTATTGAAACTGTCGTTTTAGGATGGGCGCCTAACGCTACCATGTCATCGAGAAACGCCTCCATAGTCTCCCTGTTTCGGAACCCAACAGATTCGCCGCCGAAGAATACAATGTGGTTGATATCAGTATCGTTCTGAACATTAATCATCGTTGTGGTCATGAATATTCTCCTTTGCTCACCCCATTCCGTGAGGGCGATAGCTAATTTCCCCCACGGCAGGGCTTCAAAGAATCATTCAATTATAGATAGTTATCTTATTTACCCTATCGAACGCCATTGCCATTTCGACACCGGTAAAAGGATGCTTTACAAAAACTCCATCCATTCTGGTTCAATCCGACTGACTTCAAAATGAACCCTAGTTTTGCGTTTACCTTATCTTCAACGGCGAAGGTCTGATGTTTCATAGTGAATCTTCCTGTCACGCGAAATTTAGTCCAAGGTCTAATTGAGTGGCCTTTGAAAACCGATGTTGCTTGGTTTCTTTTGTGCGCCTTTTACTCGAAACTCTTAACCTCATCTGCATCAGAACCGAAGCGACTGCGACAGCCAAAGCACGAAACATACGGCCGCAAATTGCCTGTCCAATCAATCGATACTGCGTAGACTTAGAGAGGTGCTCAGGCATCTCATAGTCATTAAAACCTTGGATTGCAAGGATTTCATTTGGTTCAAACATCGAGAGCAAGTTAGGATTTTTAGGATGACGGAGAAATGGTCCTGTTGATTGGATTTTGTGGTAATTGGCAATGAACGCAGGAATCCTCTTGTGATCCAACGTAACCAGACTATCCTCAGAAATTCCGAAACCGTTACCCTTTGCCATCTGTTCAGATCGATGTTCACCAAAGAAAAAACGCAATGTCCGGTTTTCACTGATGGACATCCATTTGCGATCCTCTATTTCACGGACAAATTTCTTCACTTTGTCACGATGCGCAGCATTCAAGTTCGGTTCCGGAAACTCAAATTCAAACGGCTTCTGAACAGCTACCGATATGAAACGTGGTCGGGAAGCAATCGTACCGAAGTCCCACGCTTGTAACACCCTATCACTCACGTTGTAATCCATTTCGACCATCATTCGCTTGTAATGTTGGTAAAAACTACTATTTCCAAACTCTGGAACGTTCTCGATGAGAACTACCGGGAAACGCTTTGCAGAGATGATTCGAAGACCATGATGGACCATTGGCGCCGAGGCCGAACAGACGTAATTACGACGTCCCAGACGAGAAAATGGAGTGCAATCTGGAGTGAAAATGAATACATCAGAGCTCGGAATATCGTCCTGATGGATATCGAACATGTTTGACCAATACAGAACCGGATTCGGTTGGTTATAACGTAGGGCTTCGAGTGCAGTCATGTCGATGTCGCCGGCTACGGCAACCTCGAAAAGACCTGTGTTCTCAAAGGCGTAACCGCCCAACCCTGCCCCACTGGGTAATTCGACTACTTGGAATTTCTCCATCGTCGTTACCTGAGACGGGGCGTTGTCCTCCACAATTCGGAATGATTGTAGTTTCGAGATACGGATTTCTCCTTGTTGTATCTCCACTCGAATCTTTTCCTTGTACGTGAAGTAATCACTGATGGTTTCTGAGTTCAAGTCCAATATCGGTGTCTCATGTCCTTTTCGCTTCCGAGAGCTGATGTGAATGTCCCCGTCATCCTCTGCTTTGCGGATCGTGATAGTGTGTCCGTATTCGATGGTCACTGGTGTTCCAGGAGTAAAGTCTGCATCGAGCAAAGACAGATTCTCTAACCAAATACGACCCTTACCTCTGTTACGCCCAATTGACACTGTATGAATACCTCTTAATCGGTTCATTATTCGTTCCTCCATTGACCACCCTGTACTCGCGAGGGTGGTTTAAATGTTCCCCCGCGATAGGGTTAATCAATGAATTTTTTCAGTATTGTCTCGGTTTGTTTACAGGCAGACTCTATTTAACATTAGAGGCTTTAGGAGCCATACTTTTCACGGCACCCCTGACACTTCTCAAGGTGATGAACATAATGTTCAAGACATAAGACACTGACTCCCAGGTTTGGACAATCCTCAATGAGGAAGTCATCGCCATTTATCATGTTCATGACCTTGTTACAGTTACCGCACGATACCATATCGTCTTCTATACCATAATCAATAAGATCAACCATGTATCTTCTTCTCCCATTACCATCCCCGATTCGCGAGGGATGGTTATCGAATTCCCCGCGACAGGGTTGTAATGGTGAACCACAATCAGTTGTTTGACTGTTCTTCGTGGTTTATTCAATAAGACTTACGCACACACCAAATCCTGTTCTTCGTCCCAGAACTCCATGTCATATGGAAGGTCGTCTTCTGTATAAGCTTCATTCCAGGTATTTTGGCAAGCATCGGAGCAATGACATGTTCCATCGACAGCGACAGATGCCTGACTTGCCCAAAATGGTCTGCTACACATGCACTCTAACAATCGGTCTCTTCCAGTTTCACCGGAAAGTAACTCTTCGGGGCCTTCGCAGAAAAACCGATACACTGTACCCACAAAGTGTTTCACCTCATTCTTTACTTCTGACCAATAGGTCACAGTAACGAGATCGGTTGGGTTACCGCCATTCATAAGATATCCGCGTAGAAATTGCACAACGAACAGCACTGACTGGAATGGGAAAGAACAAGTTTGGTTAGCGATTCTTATTTGGTATTTGCTATTTGGCATTGTTTATGCCTCCTTAGATAACCGATTTACACGGTTTGGTACTTTTTCAAAATCATTAGTCATCCATCCGAGATGTTTCGCGCACGTATAGACACAAAGAGCATGAGGTAAATGAGAAAGCTCTGAGTCGTACTTTGTTCGAAACGCTTCTCTGACTTCTTGTGTTGTTTCACAGACCCGCAAGAATAATTCGTAAGGAGTTAACACCTTTAGAGCGAATTCATTCGCATTGTGATGAATTACAAGGTGTTGAATCGCAAGTTCCTTTAGGAACCCGAGCAATGCATCCTTGTCATTAATCATCGTTGACCTGTTCATATATGTGACCCCCTATGAATTTTGTTAGAACGAACCACCCGCACTACCACGGTTCGCACCTGCAGGAAGAACCCATTCGCCTTCTTTAGCAAGGATGTCATTCACTTGTAGGTCGCGGTTTAGTGCCATCTGCGCCCAATTCGAGAAATTTGGGTCGTCGATTGGAAAGCGATCCAAAGAACCAAGGTTCGCTTTGGTGGTCAAGTCCATTCGGGAGTCCAACGTGTGATTGAGTTCCTTTTCGGTTCGCACAAAACGCTCGAACCTATCCGGTGCGATGAATCGAAAGAGTGCCCAGAGGTCAGGTGTCTGGAATATACATCCAGCACACGAACAACGTGGGAATCCCAGATAGTACGCAGGGTGTGGTACAACTCGCCATCGTTCGATGATTGACCAAATCTCCAATTCTGACCAATCGATAACCGGCCTCCAGGAATGGACATTTCTTGTTCGACTATGGCAAGAATGTAATTCCGCTTCGTTGTATCGGGAGCGGTTTGGGGATTCTTCACGGCGTTCGCCGGTGATTACGAGGATCTTCGATGGATCCTTAATTGTGCCATTGAGGTGGGGGTGGTTATTGAGGACCCTGCGGAAAACATCCACCTTCCCAGCTGCGCTGCAGTAACGAACGCGCAAGTCCGGAGACATTGCAGGCCACATCATTCGTGTTGACTCTTTACCCCTCGTTGTCGGCAAATGTTCCACTTCGCCGTCATCGCGAGTGAAGAATACATCACCCGTTCGACTTTGGTTTCTGAACATTTCTCCACTGATGCCCTTGTCCCGCCATTGGAACCGAATTGGAATATCAAACAGTTGGCAAACGGCAGTGCAGTATGTTGTGGTCACGGGCCAATCCCAGAAGTCGGTACTGGATTTCTCATGCTCGTGCCAACCATCACAGCACTGATGCCACACCTGTATTTTTTCCTTCGGTACACCCAATTCGAGAAGGTGTAATAGCGATGCCAATGAGTCTTTACCGCCCGAAAAACTAACAATAACGTGTGTATAGTCCTCAAGCGGAAAGAGCTGGATCGGCTGCGGTCCTTTACGTTCCACCTCGTTCGATTCGAAGAGCTCTAGTTGTCTTACAGACATGTTTTCTCCTTCCACCTCCCCGTTGCTGGGGGAGGTTAGGTTTCCTCCCCCACGGGATTGTGTTAGGACGATTGCTATGCTACTTTCTTAGTCTCTCGAAACTCAATTGTTTGAGGATTAACTGGTTTAACCGAGCCATCTTTGGTATTCACCAGAAAGCATGGGTAGCGTGAATAACTACAGGTTAATCCTCGCCAGGAAGAGATAGAGTAATGACTGGTTGACAGTGGTCTCCCTCGTGTATTAGTGCTTGAATCTGCACATTACGCTTTTGGGATTCCTTCATAACAAACTGGACAGTGTAAGTGAATGATGTGCCCGATACTCTCCGCGCATATATCGCGAAGAGAGACAGGACATCCCACAATCGTCCTTCAATAGATTGTCCATGTGATTTCACAAAACGCGGGTCCGGAGTAATGAACTCTGCCCACAGTTTTTGGGTAACAGCAACGGGAATTTTTACTCCAGCTGCTTTTGCAGTTTCCGTTACATCCACCAGAACCCCATCCGCAATTGCGTCAGCTCTGGTGTATGTACTGATCACTTCTCCGAATAGATCGTGTGTCATGTATAGTTCCTCCCTTGTGCCATCCCTTCACGTGGAGGATGGTCACTAGCTCTCTCCGCCACGTTCGGGTTTGGTAAAAGGGTTAAGATGCTACATTCAGAACACCTAGTTCCTTGTGTTTACCGTCGTAAAGTTCAACGTTGTAGATGCCACTTTCTTCGTCATACGTCACAGTCAAATAGAGTGTTTGAAGAAGTCCGAAGCCGGCAGTTTCGAAATAGTACTTATTTTCCTTCTTACAACGGGGCCTAACGTAAGTTAACGCCCATTGCCTTTTCAGATACTCCGCCATTTTTTCCATTGTTATCACGTCATTCGGAATACCGTCCTGAAGGCATGATGGACAAAGGATGTTATGTTCCTTGGTGTACTTCCAACCAAAGCGGGAAGTACCGTTCATTACTTGAAAACGCTCGTTTTCGGACACTCGGATCTGACTGTCGCATCCTCTACAACGCAAGAAAATTGGATTTTCATGCATTCGGTGCCAGCGTCGTGCGCTCATATGAATCTCTCCCCTATCTTCCCCTTTGCGAGAGGGAAGAATAAATTCCCCGCTCGCCCGGGTGGATAGTAAGTCTTTTGCGTTACCTCCTTGGTTTAGTTGGAATCCAATAAACGCAAAAAGGGAACACAATGCAAAAATAGACCTTCTACACATCCGTCCTTTTGGGAAGATGGGTTGAATGTCCTGCTTGTGTTCCCACGCAAGTGCGTTCAATTTTGGTTTCCAGGAAAATGTTACTTACTCTAAGTTCTTCGGACCCTTGGATCAGAAGGATGGTTATCTCCGTGTCATATATCCACGTGAGCGCTGTTCGTGGCTCAACTTCGGCGGATATATTAAGCCAAGTGGGCAAGGAGTCTAGCATGGTAAAGATGGTGTGTCTGTCTGTTCGCTTGGCTAATGCCTACTCGGTACGAGTATCTGCGAACTCAATGTTTACTACTCTGGTACAGAGTCTTAACGCAAACATTGGTTGGGGGTGTATATGGTTATATGATACTTCTAGTTTCTGCGGCATTCAATAGAAATACAGGTTATCTTTCCAAGAAATCACTTAGTGATCGGAGTCTCTTAAAACAGAACTGTTTGCTGCCTTCTGAAACTCGCGCTTCATACTATCACCCTTATGGTCGTCTTTTATAAGGGTAGTATAAAACAATACCTGCCGTGCTTGTTAATGATCCAGACCATCCTCAATGATCCTGCGTACTTCCTTTTTTCGTGCGTTCAACATATCATCTTCGCTCGAAAGGTAATCAGGACGTGGTATGCTCAAAATCTCTTGTAAAAAAGGGTCTACATCCTCCGTTCTCTTGTCTGAACGTCAGAACTGAATAACCTTGATTTTCTTGTGACGCATCGGTTAAGGACCCCTCATAAAAATACTTTCCGAACACTTTCGCTGTTAATTCTATAACAAAAAAGAGCAGGAGAACGTACTCCAGCTCTATCCCGTGTTCAAAATAATTGTAAAAATCCATAGATGCTTCAACGATAAGAACCACGTTTCATTTTTCACCATATTTGAGCTTCAATCTCTTTATTGCCATTTTCCGAACACGTTCATTGAAATTGGCCGCATCTTCCCGAAACTTATCCATCTCTGTATTTGGAATGTGGTAAAGACTGGCCTGAAAATCCCTAATTTCCCTGTTAAGTTCTGCTGAAGATATGCCATGTCTCCTTAAAAACTCGTCATCCTGTTCCTTCACTGTTACACCCCTCTATAAGCATGTACAAAAAACATCCGTACTAATGCTTATGCAGGCTTATAACCAAAAATTAAAACAGCCCACCTAATGGCAGGCTGTTCACGTTAGTAATTCAATTATGCGTGAGCAAGATTGCGTTTCGCTCGACGAAGAATTAGGTTCTCCATCTGGCGATTGGCTTCCTGTACTTTCTCAGGATTACTCAGAAATTCCGAAACAGGAACTCGCACAAAAAGATCTTCTTGTGCCTTCTTAATTTCCTGCTGGAGAAGTTCTGGGTCAATGTCATACATCACGTTATTCTCAGGCATCTCGGATCACTCCTACAGTCCCATTGTATCACGACTGGAATGTTCGCTCAATTCGTTTCCATAAAGGTTTGCAACATCGACCACATTTGAGCTGTACGAATTGAGTCCATCGACTTATTGCTCCAGAGTACCGCAACAATCTCTGCGTTTTGATACTCTACTGGACATGCTACAGCCCATACGTCCTTAGTCTCAGCAGCCACCGCCCCCTGTTTCTTTCGAGCGGCTTCTGGAAGATTTTTAAAGATGTCTGGAATGTCAGCAGTTTTGTATGGGACGTTCCCATTAACATCAGTTGCTCCATGAATCCATACCTTTTCAGATTTGCATCCCTCATGAAGTTCGGTGATGAAGCCGCCAACAGTAACTAACAAAACCATTAATGGGCTGTTCCCAAATGACGACTTTTTCTGGTTAAATTTGTCGCTAGCTGCTCTCGGCAAAATACTTCCGATTACCCGGACGAATTCCGCTTCAACATCACGTATTTCATTACGGATAGCATTCTCTTCATAAAGCAGGTCATTGTTTACCGAATCCCCCTTGAGTAACAGAGCCTTGACTCTGAAGCCCAAGATTGTGATAGTCCAAAAATACTGACCTGCTCTTGTCATTGCGAGTAAGCCTGCGAGTATCCAAAGAGATGACGGTATCTGAAGGTCTGTGTTTTTCGCAAGTGAAAAGTGCAAAGAATCGCGGCCAATTTGTGCATAGCACCGCCACACCGTTTGCGGAAAATTAAGACGAAATGGTAGACAGCGCGTGG
>NZ_JBHUCX010000032.1:0-16909 GCF_042678105.1 Alicyclobacillus fodiniaquatilis | reverse complement strand
AAGCGACGTACGAGCGGACACACAAACCTGCAGCCTAAGCAAACGAAATGGGATTTTCATACATTCTCGGTTTGGTGTGTCCACCATATTGACTTAATACCACACTTGCTTGGCCATACCAAGAAATTCTATACGCTCTTCAGGTTTTAATCCCCCTCCACCGTGTTTCTCCAAGACGTCAAACGAAGCATTTTGCTGGGTCAAGTGTATAGGTTGGAGTTCTTCGCGACACAAGGTGCAATATGTTTGAAAAAATAAAAAGATACGATTACGATGTGTTTATAAGCATGAGCCAACTTTTTACTACAAAGTTCAGAATAATTAAAACGTGTTGATGATCGATATCTTTGCTACCAATTAATGATTTTTTGTTATTTACACTTCAAGATAGATTTTCTATAAGATCCGTGCATCAACAGGAGATTTATCACTATTTAACGGAATCATTACAGATAAGGTGACTGTTGATCAATTGGTCAAATCACATACATGTCATAGTAGAGAGAGGTGGAAAGTAAAGCATTTAACAGTAAGCTGATTTACTGTGAAAGGGAGGATCATTCTATGAGAAAGAATATCATGATAAGTATGTCGCTAACCACTGCTTGTTTAGCCGGTGTACTAGCGCCTGGAACGGTTTCAGCTGCAACACATCCGCTGAACGTTAAGGCTTTAGCGCCTCAGCACGAGTCTACCACTCCGAGAGATGGTAATGTTAGGGGCATTGATTCTGCTCCACCAGCAGGTTTCTCCAAACTCACTTTCGATGACGAGTTCAATAGGAACTCACTAAATACTTCAGTATGGACACCATACTGGTTCACCAATGGAAACACGCAGAACAACACGGAAATGCTCGCCTCCAACGTGTCACAATCAGACGGTACACTGAATTTGAACTTGAATGGCTCTGGTGCTTTGGTCTCGACAAATCCAGATGACGGAGTTCCCGGCCACAAGGGGTTTCAATTTACTTACGGCTACGTCGAAGCAAGGATCTATCTTCCAGGGTCAGGTTCTCAGATCGCCAATTGGCCAGCCTTCTGGACAGACGGTCAGAGTTGGCCCACGGACGGAGAAATGGACATTATGGAGGGCCTCAGCGGATCAGCCGCCTATCACTTCCACTCTGATGCCGGAGGTCCTGGAGCCAATGTTCCGGGAAACTATACTGGATGGCATACGTTTGCTGCGGACTGGGAACCTGGCAGTGTAACCTACTACTATGATGGTCGAAAAGTGGGACAGCTCTCCTCTGGGATCACTTCGGCTCCCATGTATCTGATTATTGAGAATTCTGCTCAAGAGTTTGATGGACCATCCGTGCAGCCATCTGTCATGAAGGTAGCCTGGGTACGCGTTTGGCAAAAGCCGGGGCAGTGGTCGTCTGGAGATTATTACTCTTTGGGCCACACGCCTCGTCGATAAGATTCTGAACACCACGTAAAACGATATTAAATATTCGATTCTAATAGATCGTACGTAGGCCGTCGTGGTTGCAATTGCAAAGTGGACAGTGAAGTGACAGACCCACACCAACAGAAATTCCACGCCCTACTTGTTTCGCGGAAGAGGTCTACATGGACCTCTTTTCTATTTTTCCTTTGAATTTCAACCTCTAACTAGATGTAATGGAACCACAAAAGCCAGTCAGGCAACCTTTTTCATCCTCGGAACCGGGAAGAACTGGCCACTACAGGTAGATTGGGTACACGTTTGACAATCCCATGATCAAGGAGGGCCAAAAACAAGTGCTTAGTAAATACGATGGTATTCGAGAGGATTTCTTAACAAGGATAGGGCTTTTTCATAGCATAGAGGAACGTCACAGCCTGTGGATTTGATGGACAACCCAAAACCAAGGTTGCCCACAACCTCCACAGGCTCTACACAGGGAACAGCCGCTAACGCTCGTTCCCTCGTGGCTAATGCCACTCACCCTCCCCGCATGCTCCTCCTAAAAACCAGATTGTCCAACCGATGATGCACACTTGATTGCTAGTCATCACTACGTTTCCGAGAAGAGAGGGCAGGTAGATATTCTCGTTCTAAGTCACGCAAGGTGTACCGGTAGCCGTGTCGGTACTGAACCTCAACGTTTTCGCCGTTTTTACTGTTCACGGTTCCCGCGAGACGGAGAACACGAGCTGCATCAGATACCTTAGCATCACCGCCAAACTTGTTCAACTGCCGAACAAGGTAATTCTCAACAGCCGCCACAAAGGCAGCGCTTAAGATGGAACAGGATCGATGAGCCACACAAGCGCAAGTCCGCGCCCACTATGTATAATGAGGTTTGGTTCCGGTATCTTTTTATAACCCAGGTGGTGCTGGGGATGCGATAAACCGCTCTCGATGGTGTATCATTCGAGAGGGACGTGCCCTGTATCTAGGTTAGTAGCCTGGTACAGGGCTTTTATATATGCCCGAACTTATTCTATTACCTTGACTCTACCATATCCGTACAGATGTTTTGTCCAATATCCTGTCAAAGCATGGTAGCCAACCCCCTCGTTGTCTGCATCATACATCATGTTCCCGCCAACGTAGATTCCAACGTGTGTCACTGTCGTATTGGCTTCATACGTCCCGGAGAAAAACACCAGATCTCCCGGTTTTGCCTGCGACTCTGAAATATGCTTCGTCGCATCGTATTGCGCCTGTGCTGTACGTGGTAGTTGGATACCTGCCTTTCCGTAAACCCATTGAGTTAGACCAGAACAATCAAAACTCGTCTGTGGACTGGCTCCACCGAATACGTAAGGATAACCTTGGTATTGTAAGGCGTCACTCATAATGGTGTTATAGGTGTTTGCCCCCAGAGGCGAACGACTAGAATGAATAGCGGATATCGATCCGATTTGACGAGCATCACTCATCACCTCTTCGACATACCATCCCGCATGGTTGTATTGAAAGATGGCCTGGTCCGGATTTTGCGCGAATCCATTGGCAGATAGATAGTGAGCTGCTGTATAAATTGCATCGTATAAGTTTTGAATATTCGGTGAACAAGATTGCCCAGGTGCAGTTACTCCGTACTCGGCAAACGTGCTCGGTTCAAATTGCATCGGCCCTTCTGCGCCTTTAGAACTAGTCGGAGAATCCCCCATCGAGAAGTTGGTTTCCACGTAATGAATGGCAGCCAACACGGTCCAAGTGACGTTGTATTTTTGTCCAGCCGCCTCATAAACGGGTATCAACGCCTTGGGTACAGGAATGGCGCCATCTACATTTGGACTCGGTTGCATAGCCTCAGTACCTGATGAGGTCATGCCACCTGTAGTCGACATGACCGCAAGAAGTCCAAGGAGAATCGGGCTACAAAACAGGATCACAAGAAGAAACGCACCCCCACCGATTAGTCCGTAGGCGGGACGAAAGCCACGCGCTGCACCTTCCACGTTGTTCCCTCCTTCACCAAATTGTCAAAGAGACGAAGCTGTTGTACTTGTCCTGCACTGTTCTTGGCTTCCGCAATCGTATTCACCCACCACGAACCGTCTGATTCCACGCGAACCAGATATACCTTGATATCCATCCAAGTTTGTTTTGTCTTGGGTGGTGAAAAACCACTCGCAAGTTGCCCATACAAATTGGGCGTTGTCATCTGCCGAAGCTGTGCCAGAATCGCTGGGCCACTTGCTTGTGCGCCAGACAAATTATCAAGCCAGGCAAAACGCGAAGCCACCTGTTCTACTTCACTTGGTGCCTTCAGACCTTTCGGCCCGGGCTCAACGATAAATTTCGGTGGCCTCAAATGAAACGCTGGAACGGATGTTTTCGGCGATATTTGCTTCGTCAAAGTGGAAGAGACAGTTCCTTCTGGTTCCTTTAATGCGGATACTGAAACAGCAGGGTTAGCGTGGTGTTGTTCTGACTTGGTTTTGTGACTGGGAGACATGAAGAGATGACGAACTTCATGATAAATGCCACTCATGATAAGACCGAAACAAGCAAAACCGAGAAGGAGTATAACTGGGCTCCTTCTCGCCTCATACAGTTGCCGCATTTTCGGTTGCGCCATGAGATTACGGAAAAACCACACGATGAACCCTTTTAACACCTGCAGAACAATTCGTTCTCGATCTTTAGGGGGAACTGGATATAGTTCTGTCACGCGGTCATCGTGATTCATGACTCGGTTCCCCCTTAGACGGTTTGTTAACTACAATTGGGCGAGGTCGGTTCCGAATTTCATGGAACGCCTTTACATACTGAGCGGCTGTCGGTGCCTGATACACCGGCTTCCCTGCACGAATCCGCCGATAAAAAGGTTGTGCGCGGTATACATTCACCGCCTGGTCATGTTCCAGCCTTGCTTTCGCATCCACTCTTTGTTTGACCTGTTCGTATATCATTCGGTCTTCTTTGTAATTCTTGTCCCAATAGGCGTACTCCGGATGCTCTCTACCGGGGTTTTCCGGAGGTATGTAATACCCACTACTCTTATTGGGGGGATTGACCACCGTCTCACTAACTGGGAGGCTCGCAAACCGTTGTACAGCTTCCATGTGCGGTTCATCTTCTGGGTGTTTTCTGATCCATTCTCGAATCGATGATTCCGATGCAAGCGCTGGATTGACACCCGAACGGGACATATTCCGCCATACACGCTGCGCATCCGAATTGAGATTCGGCATCAGTTTGGGCGTCTTTAACGCTGAAGCAGGCTGTGTTGGCAAGGAGTTCAAAAGCTTACCTTGCTGCTTCCCTGGCTGTCCTTCATCACGGAGCATTTCGGCAAACGTATGGCGATCTTCGGCACTGGCTGGGTCGAGGCCACGTTCTGTCATCTGCGCCATCGACTCTCTTGTATTGAGACCGTCTCTTCGTTTTTGTGCGAGATATTGGGCAAAACCACGCCGAAGAAATTCCGGTCTCCCGAGCGATATCGCCCCTGCTGTAATAGAACCAGTTGCCATGGCTCCTGCTAAAGCCGTCCCAACGCGAAGTGACTTCTGCCCTTCTTCCGCACCTGGCGTTGGACCACCGCCGCCTAAAACGTGGCCACTTGGTAAGGGAAGTCCTAATGCTTTCCCCTTCAGCTCTTTGATTGTCGTCCAAACGGCGATAATCATCGCAATCTGCATCAAGAGCGTTGGAAGCCAGCCAAGTTGAGACATCGCATTTGTAATGCCCATGTACATAACCAGTATGGAACCCAGCGCTATGGTCATCACGACCTTATATACAAAAGCCTCAATGCAACTAAAGGCCCACTTTCCAACTTCCCGTAAACCATGTTCCGGCCAAAGCGAGACAAGTAAAAAAGATGCAGCCATCATGCCTCTCGCCAAGGCGACAAACTGCCACCAAACCAACTGAAAAGCGTAGTAAGCCAACATGACCGAAAACACAAGACCAACGATAAAAATAACAACCAAATCGGTTGCTCTCGTACCTAAGCCAATTGACGTGGTAATTGAGTATTTAGGTGTAGATAGTCTGGATCCTAATCCTTGTTCTGTCGTTTGGTTATTAAACCAGTTCTGTCGTTGTTGATCGTCCATCGGCATAATCGTATTGAAGTTCTTCTTCCCATCCTTGATATTCCCGAACTCCAACATCAGGTATGGATCCTTGGCTAACGCGGTCCAAAGCGCACTTGAGACTGTATCCAGCGCCGATTGCCCGTCCGTGCTCCCCTGGTTCATGCCACTCGACATGGTATCGAGCACTTGCGTACTCACCTGTGCACTGGCCTCATTTGCGCCGTTCAATAAAGCTGGCATATTACTAAACACCGCACCCGCAATCCCAATAATCGCAATGGTTGTAAAAACCGTTCCCCACATCTTTTGTACGCGCCCGGAAACCCAATAGTAAATCATCCATGCCACCGCAATCGCACTCATGAAATACCAAATTGGTTCCCAGATTGCCCGCCGAATCGCATCAATTGCAAAAGCCAAAGACCCCGTCAGTATCTGAACGATCTGTAAATTAAATGCCCATTGAACCAACCGAATGACATTATCGACACCAAGCAAGTACATCTGCCAAACCACATTGAGTCCCCAATTAATCGTTTCGTAGATGTTGTCCTTAATATCGACAAGCCCGCCTTGGTTCGTGGGAACGTATGTTAAGGAATAATTATTCAACGGATACTGTGTAAAATTCGGGCCAGTCATTGGGGCCAGCAAATCTCCACCATTGTTTGTTGCGGCATGCGCGACTACGTGCGGAAGAAACGCCATGCAGAACAACGCCGTTACAAGCCAGGTGTACAACGCCTTTCTTCTCATTCGATCTTCACCTCGGTCCAATGGGTGATGCCGATGGACTGATACTCAGGGCTCTTCTGGAAATCGGAGAATGACAATTGAGGAACGTTGATTGAATTCCAATTATGGACTAGCCAATTAGTCCCTTGTTTAACAGTCCCGTATTTCATCAGCTGATCCCCAGAGACCATTTGTGGAGACAGATATACATACACAGTTTCACCATTCGGACCATCGGATACCGATGCAAGCCAGGCGTTACCGGGGGCAATCTTGGACTCGGAAGATGGACCGCTATTGATGTTTATATTTGATGTAACTAGAGGTTTTAGCTTATCTCTTTGATATAACACAAAGCCATTTTCAATCAATGAAACAGTCACTTTTTCCGCCGGATCTAAACGACTAGATGAAGAAGAGACTGCTCCACCACCACATCCATTAAGGATGCCTGTAATCCCGACAATCGGAATGAATGACCATAGCCTTTTTCGCATATTTACTTCCCCCCTACAGCCTTCACTTTGCTGGCCTCTACTGCCTCCGGGGTTGTGTTGAATACCTTTCGGAGTACCGGATGAGGCGTATAAAATTCAAGGAATCCAGCCCGTCCATCCAAATCTCGCAAAAAACCTCGGCCACTTGTCCGCTCCCGGCCATCTTCGTCTTGCCCCATCGAAACACGTACTTGCAAACTCTTTTTGAGGTCATCCGTAGGCTGCAAACCAAGTGCAGAAATGGCAAGCTCAGTTTCCTTGTCGTTGTTCGTCCCCAAACAGATATAACTGCTCACGTTATTGAGTAAATCTGGGGAAACATCGCTCGGATTTTGAGTGGATATCCAAATCCCCGCATTACTACTGCGCCCCGCACGTTCCAAACGGTCCGCCAACGCCTTGCCTTCTGCGCTTCGTAACCAAGTCCACGCCTCATCGAGTGCCGCTAATCGAAATCCACCTTTCCCGTGGAGAATAAAGCTCTCTGCAAGAATTGCGGTGGCTGTCATCACGGCAACACTTGCTCGTTCACGTAGGTTCTCTGCTTTTTTCCCGTCCTGCGGCAATGTCAGATTCGCCAGTTGCAAAATCACCATACCGCTATCCGGTAATGGCGACTGCTCGTTGTTCCACGTTCCGAAAATCAGTTGGCCAAGCGGTAAATCCGCAACTTGCTGCAACCATTTCCCGACACTCTTATCATCCGGTAACGCTTGAACAATCCGCAGCAGATCTGCCATACTTGGATTCTTTAATTCTCTGGTTTGCTTAGCTGCTTCGAGTAAAATCAGTTCTTCTTCGCGATGCTGCATTTGAAGGAGCTGACTCAAAATGGAAACCGAAACTTCGGCGGCGGAAGCCTTATCCTCCATCAAACGGAACGGATCGAGTGCACCCGGATTCCTTCGGCCATCAAGGACAATCGTACGTATTTGGTTTTCAAGTCCAGGTAAAACCCCCGGCCAATGCGAGCGTTCCGACTTTGGATCAACAATAAAGATACGGGCCCCCCATATCAGTGCCGCATAGTAAAGAAGGGTGTTGAGAGTAAAGCTCTTACCGCTTCCAAGCGTCCCGGTCAACACCACAGATGCGGATTTGTTCATTTGCGGGCCACGTGCAAGATCCAATTTGACAACACCACCGCGCCCGGAAAATCCGACGGGTATCCCGTTTGGATCCCCCAGGATACTGCTGGCACCTGGCATAGTCATGGCTCCCGCCACTTGAGGCAACAACTGTAACTTATAGCCATATCCCGTCCACTTCGAGGAAGGTAACCAGCTCTCGAAAAGTTGAACCTGTTCCCCCGTTGGACGCGCGCCGACAAATCCGAAATCGTCCAGCAGGTCAATGATGGTCTCGGTATAATCCTGCAGTTCTTCTTCACTCTCGGCCTCAACGCAAAAGGCCACTCGACTGTCTAGCAGCGGAGGCCGAGTGTGTTGCATATGTAACTCCAACGCTGTGGCGACTTCTTGCTTTTCTAAGACAGACAACGGAACATCATCGACTTCCGCAACATGCCCAGCAGCATCCTTTACGTCGAGCTTTTTCTTCTTGACGATTCTCATCGCTTGTTTGGGTGCAATGTGTTTCCATCTCACCATGGATTCCACTGGGAACCGTTGAGTAAGCATCCGATAAAACAATTCTTGCCCTGGAATGGTGAGTTCATCTGGAACGGATGCCATCGTCACAAAAGCGACATACTGCTTCTCCTCGCCTTGGACCAGTTCAAGATGACGAAGCCGATCAATCACCAAGCCCTCGGATAGCCACGTGTGATCTTGTTCTCCTTTAGGCCATAGCCTCCGAAGCTTTTCAGGCAGTCCTTTCATATTGAATCCCCGCCAAAAGTGATGCCGATAGAAATCTGCAACCTCCACAGCGTCAAGCGGAACCGCCGGGAGCAGGTTATTTACTCGATTTAAGAGATTCCGTTCCCGAATTTGTGCCCCTTCGCGCTCCTCTCGAAAAATACTCTTGCCGCCAAGGCCCATCATTTGTTCCACCCAACGTGTGGGTATCCCGAACGTTTGCGTGAGAAAGCGATATTTGCGGACAATCTGAAAGGGGAGCTCGAGCGCAATGATCGTGTCATAGTCGGGCAATGCATGACTCCCATAAATCGTCTCTGCCCAATACCCTGTCACCTCATCCGCTGCCGCTCGAAAGGGTGCTTGAGCAGATTCAGCTAAGTCGCTTAGGTACCTTTCCCAATCAAAGCGTCTGCGCACTTGCCACATATACACGTGATAATCCGCTTCCTGAATGTGACGAAAAAAGCGTTCAGATTGGGCAAATTGAGCCTCTTTTTCTGCTTCACTTAGCGGTTCATACGAGTAAGGAACCAACTTATAAAATGCCCACGGCCTCTGGTCAATCCAAGCTAAATTCCCCTCAATCCGAGTTGGCATTTGAAGCACATGGTCTCCCTCCTTTGATCAAAGGGCTTCTCGCCCTGCATTGCTGGAAGCGCGTGACCAAAGACGAGTCTTTGGCGCTTTCTCGATCGCAACCTCGGCTCCTTTTTGTTCTAGAACAACACGCGTCAGTTCAAGTGACTTCACCTTTTGAACACGAATTGGGTTTCCGCGGGCCCACAATTTTGGTCTCGAAAGATACCGAATCAGGCTCGCAAAAAAGAGATGTGGGGAGCGTCCTTCTAACTCCATACGTGACATGACCCACGTCACCGCAAAAGGAAAAAGTAAGAATTGCGGCGCAAAACCAAGATGAAATCCTCGACTCCATAACAGATAGGAAAGACACTCTGCGCCCACAAAAATCCCCAGTTCCGCAATATTAACCGGAAAAGGAAGGCGCATCTTATGGATGTGGTACACAATACGTTTCAGTCCCCAAACCTGTGCGTAGGTATGAATGCGCATGGCCCCGCCTCCTAGATGCCCAAGATGGTCTTAAACGTGTTGGCCAATGACTCCATCGTAGACTCTCCACCGAACGCAAACACAGACAATAATGCACCTACGATAATGGTCGCAATCAACTGCATAAAACGACGTTGAAAAAAGGCAATCAGTCCAACCACCACAACCGCAGCAACAATCACCCACCCAGCTTGTTGCAAAATCCATTGGGCAGCATGTTGGAACATGTCAAAAACCCCCTAGCTTGAATAGACTGTTTTTTCAATCGGAATTTGTTTCTCCGTCGAGCACGTGAATCTATGTAGCACCTAATTGCTTGAATCAATCGCCTGAATAAAGTACTGACCATTTTGCTTGACCATTGTCACCAGATACGAAAAATCCATGATCATATTGTGCGTCGCAACACCTACGGTCGTATTGACCACAAGTGGATCAGAACTCACGGTAGTGAAACGTACACTTTTCACTTGCCCACCGATAGACTGCATTTCATTCGTTGCCGGCACTGGATGAACCATGTAACGTTCCGCTGTATTGGTATCTCCCGTCAACCAAGCACGGGAAAATGACTCAAGTGTTGCCTGAACTTGCTTTGATGTTTGTGTACTTAACGTAGGCATAACGGGATTCCCCGTATCTGCACTTGGATTTTGCGGATGCGGCAATAACGCTGGTGCATGATTCACCCGCCACGTCCCACCTACTTTCACGACAGGCACAGATAGATACCAAAGCGTATGATCACTGGTTTCCGTTCGCACCGTTACCAATGCCTCACTTCCAGCTTTGAGCCAACGCGAATCCCATACGTTTGCTTCCACAACAGAAAGATTCGGATCCGGTACAGATGCAGGCTTTTTCTTGCCGTTCACTGATTTCGGAACTTGCCATGTGACAGGCATACTCTTTTGCATGTCTGCTGCAAAACTTGGTGTGATATAAGATTGTAGATTCTTTGTCCAATCCTGTGGTGTTTGCTTCCCGTTAACGGTCAACCACTGCTGCACAAACAACACTGCCTCGGTCTTTGCGCCATCCGAAACCGGATTCATTGTTGGGGTAACATGCGCAAGGTGGGCAGAGGTTGACGGATGAGCCACAGGACTTTTAAAGATGGAAACCACGCCTCGGGCACCAACAATCACCAGAACGGTCCAAAGCACGGCTCGTCCTGCTGTTTTCCACCTTGCGCGCCGAATCACTTGCGCTTCCATTGTCACTAAACCACCTCCCGAAAGTCACATATTCCACTCCACCGTGAAAATATTATAACAAATCAAAATATACTGTATATATAATTTTATTTAAATAACTATATTAAAATAAGACTATAGTATATGTTAATTTTATGATTTTTAATGTCGCATTTTAAAGAGTAAAGTTTTTGTGTATACTCATATGTAAAAGGTGGTGAGGGAACATGATCGAATGGCGGCTGCATCTCAGGATGGCTGAAAGGCGTTTGAAGATTGTGGATGTATGCAATATCACGGGGCTCAATCAAATCACCGTTTCGAAGTTATACCACGGAAAAGATGTGAAAGGTGTAGATATGAATACCCTGGAGGCCCTATGTAAGGGGCTTGAGCTCGAAAGTATCACTGAACTAATGGAATATATCTCTGATAACGCTTCAAAGTGAGCCGCTCAATCAAACACAATTTATAGTGCGTTTTTTTCCACGCAAATACAGGTGCATCATCCTATAACCATCATCCTCACCATGAACAAATCCAACATGACACAATACCGTGTACCAGCTCGGTCGTCCATAAATACGCGGGATTCCAAAGGGGATCACCCCTTTGGTCATTACTTCCATCAAATAGCCCTCATGGTCACCACAAGGGCCATTTGATATGCTGGAAGTGAGCGCAGACACTCACCTCATATTTTAGAAAGCGCTTGAAGTTCCTGTTCTACAGCCGTTTCGAGGATGAGCGTCATCACCTTTTCAATGTCGCTCAGTGCCTGCATGACGGCCTTTGTCACGTTCCCCGACGCCATCCCCGCGTAATGTGCTACGTAGTTCCGAGCGTCCACTACATACCCTTCAAACCCGTACATCAAGCAAAGAACCGCAGCGCACGTCTCGGCCACAATTTCCTGAAACGGGTCTTGTCCACCTTTGAGCGGACGAATTTGATGGTGAGCCGCGTGTGCCAACTCATGAAAAAAAGTGATTTCATCATGACTACAAAGAATAATCTCATCTGTCATAGGTCGGTACATCCCATAAAATCTGCCCAAATTCGGCACATATCGCACAGGAATTTCCCACGCTTCGGCCACATTCATCAGCGGCGGAAGTACAGTTGGTTCGTAATTAGGTACCGGAACGGGCGCTCCTTCCGTATCTTCTAGACGAAATACCGGGATGGCTTTAAACGCAACAACCAGCAGTTTCGTGATTTTCTCCCCAGTCTCATTATCCTCTACCGTGATGTTCTTCGTGACAGGCCCCAATATGTAAAATGCTTTCTTGCCTTTCTTCACCTTCCGCCCCGCGTCGCTCCATTGCTTAAATCCCCTTGCATCCAATGCTTCATTGGCCAGCATTAGAATCCGATTACCAAGACTCCATTTGTCACAGGGACGGCCTTTGGGCTGAATCATCGTATGCGCAATCGCCTCTGGTAGGTTCCCCGACTCCCACATCATCAATAGTTTCTGCGTAGCAGCCTGGATCTTGTCTTCTGTCATTTCATTGTTCCTCCCTCGTCTTGTGCGTCCCCTTGGGGGGCTCCGCCTTAGGCGTGCTTATCGTCCGGCTAGAGGCTCCATGTAAAGGGCCGGAACCGCGGTACCGGACTGACGAGCATACTTTGCGAGGAAGGAGGATAAGGAGCGTGGAGTGCCCTTTATGTGGAGGGGGCCGGGTGATAGCCTTTCAGAGGCGGCGCCGTATTCAGCACAAGACATCAAAAGAACAGGCTGTTTACCTGTTCTGTCCACCTTCGATCTTTAACATCTATTCGTTTAGCAGTACGGCGCGCTAATTGAGATCGATATAAGTAAAAGGTGATGAACGAAACATTTGGCGTCCAAAGTGATGAAGGGAAATTCTATAACAAAGCATCTGTATCTGTTTATATGAGGTGGTTTGATGAAGAGACTGATTTTCGGTACGCTGGCGATTTCTTTATTGTTAACAGGATGCGGTCAAACGGCAAATTAGATCGTGCTTCTAAGGCGGTTTGGTTGATGGAGTATCAGATTGGGAAACCGACAGCGTATTATGTTTCAACTGGTGAAATATTGAAAGTCGTATTATCAATTGCGACAAATGCTGGATGAACCGTGTTACCGAGTACGTCATTCAAGATTGACCCTTCACCATTTACATACAACTCACTGTTTATCGAACCAAACTTGTTCCGCATCATCCTCAACTAGTTCTCTGACGAAGAACATAGACATACCTCCAATATAATTCCAAACCAAGTATGATTATTGGCAGAGGTACTATTGTGTTTACCTGCCCCCATAGGGCAATAACGGCACTGAGCACTGAACTGAATATTCATACATATAATGTTCCAATCATTTTTAGGTTAATGTCATCAATACTTCTAGGGCGTACTTGAACTACCATCGTATGTATCACCCAACTCTTTTCAAGAGTCTGATCGACGCCTCGTTTTCGACCATTACCTTTGCCTAAATTCGATGTAGCCCCAACTCATTGAACCCGAACGGAATAACTGCTTTGACCGCCTCAGACATAACCCCCTTTCGCCAGTGTTCCTTCGATAAAATGAACCCTATTTAGGCTGTTGATGGCCGAACGAAATCACGTAATTCGACTGCTCCGATAATGACATTATCGCTTTTGAGAGCGATGCCCTATTTAGATCATCCGCCGCTTTCCATCAGCATTAACTACCACACAAAAGTTGTTGAAAGACTCAATTTTCCACATGATCTGAAGGAATAACCGTACACACAATGTCATTTATCTTGATTTCAACAAAACTCGATCTTGAACAATGATTTTTTCCACCCGCACGGCTTAACAAGCAATGTATTTTCCTCAATTGTATCATTGAGCTGCATCTTTACTCTTGATTAAAACAGGCGCTATCGCAGGCCGAATATCGAAATTTCTACTTGGGGCGGGAGGATGGAATTCTGGTAAAATACCTATCCGATCGCGAATAGTATCCATTCTGCGAGAGCTCTGAAAAAAGTCTTGATACTCCGAGTGTCAATGTTGATTGAATCGATTGACGTGAGGCAAAACTTTATGAAGACAGCTGCAAACGCAATCGTTCACAATACATGTTAAAAGGAGTATCTTATGTATAAAAATCGGTCTCCACGATATTTATCACTAATTACCAGTTCTGAAACAAATGCATTTTCAACCAGATTAAGCACATACCTGATTGCAGTCCTAAGGTCGCGTTTATACTGGGGGATCTTGCTCTTCGCGATCATGCCCATTCTCCTCGAATTCATCGATATGAATGTTGTGATTGGTATGTTGGTTTACTTTTCATTACTTTGGTTCTTCGTGTTTCGTCCGTTGGTCAAGACAACTCAACCCGGCCGTTCTCTCATAGCCGATATTATCGCTTACATCTTTACTGCCGTAATCGGGACGATGTTTGCACTATTCGTGGAGAACTTTTGGGTATCAAATGGTGCCACCCCATTTCTACAGACCAACAACGCAACCATTGCTATTCCAAGTTACATTGTGTTTGTTGGATGCACGGAAGAATTCTCAAAACAAATCATTGTCCTACTTGCGGTAGCATTTGTTCGCATCCGACATATACACGTGAAGCCGGTGGAGTTCATGATTCTCGGCATTAGTTCGGGACTTGGTTTCTCTGCTGTAGAAAATATCTCCTACGTACAAAAAGGACTTATGAATGAAGTAATCCACCACACAGTCGGAAGCGGAGTGGTCACAGCACTAAGCCGAGCGCTCTACACCCCCTTTCTGCACGCGGTTTTCGCGGGCATTGCTTCATACGGGCTTGGTCTAGCTGCTAGTCGTGGCGGAGCCGCATGGTTGGTGGCGCTAAGTATGTGGCTGATCGCAGCCTGCTTTCATGGGTTTTATGACGCAACCATTGGTACACACGTCATTTGGGCACTAATTGCCGTGGCGGTCGCATACTTCCTATTTCTCGTCCTATTGCTTAGCGGCATTCGAAAGGAGAACTCTATGGTGAAACAGTAGGCACAACGAAGTCTACATTCGATTTTTAGCCAGAGACATACTGTTGAATGCTCTCTCTCAATGATCTAAGATTTTCCCAGTCAATTAGCGGTTTCTTTTTAGACTAAATCAGACATTTGGCTCGGAATTCCGTGATTTCATGGACTTTCCAGCCATCAGGAACATTCAAAAAAGGGCTGCGCCCTTTTTTGAAGTTTTTATGGTCGCGCTTTTGGATCTCCACATCTGCCTTCGCGGTCGTCTCGTCGTGATGCATCTATTTATGTTACGTCCCCCACCTTCTCAAGGTCGTTGACAGGAGTAGAACCCAATGTGTTCTCTAATCAGCATGTTGACAGGTGTATGGGATGGAAAGCCGAATCCATAGCTAATTCCCATTCTATCAATTTAATTCGATAGAACACTTATGGACCACTTCTGTCCGACAACTACAAAAGCATAATGAGTTTTAAACCGTATAATCATTTAAAAACTCCAACAATTTTGGTGCTGAGTTGAGATTTACAATTGGTTAAGAGATAATGCTGATGCGCATTGTTAACGAATATAGAAATCTAGCCGAATCTAGTCCCGTTCCTATGGAGGTATGTCTTGTGTTGAAAAACATCATGGACGAGTTGCAAGATTTGGATCAAGATGAATTGGATGAGATCTTGCGTCTTATTCGTGCGAAAAAAGCAACTTATCATAAACCACTAGCGTTTGTTCAAGAGGTCATGAGCTTTCGGAGCCTTTCGTCTCCGTTAGAAGATCAATACTCCTATGCCATGAGCATATCGGATGAACTTCTCAATAGATACGGTATCCTACACGGTGGTCTAATGACCGCATTTATCGATACGGCTATGGCAGAAACAGCATTTGTAATCGACAGAACTGTTGAACGTGCATTCACCTTAAATATCTCCGTAGACTTTATCAAACCTGGACGTAACGGTGATTTGCGTGCAGATATCAAAGTCATCCAGAACAGTCGTGTCATTATTGTATTTCACGCAGATGTGTACGATGAAGACAACCAACTTATTGCAACAGCAATGGCACATTTCTACAAACAACACAAACGATAGAAACACCATGCTAACCCCTCAGAATCTACCTTCTCATCGAACGACAATAACATGGTGGAATCGTCATTCGGATAATCATATGGAATGTCAAGAATCTTTAACATGATTATACATTAATTGGGTAGACGCATATTGCATAAAGCTGACCAATAGCCCCATAAGTGTCTCATGGTCATTGGTGCATATTCATGCAACGGTACATTCAAACACTTCCGGGGCAGAAGTTCCCTATAGGTCAAAGTTGGATTTCCCTGTGCAGGGCTAAGCATTCTCGTACCACCTGATAACACTCATGGCGCGGAGGGTGTTCCAACGGCTCGGTTGCTTCTCGAACTCGTTCATCTCGATATGCATCACGCCTGGGTATCGAGTATCTAGCAGCCGTCGCCCTGTCCCTTAGACGCTACCAACTCAATTGCCTCTGCCACGCGTTCGTCGGGTGTGATTTCGGCGTCGCGCAGGTAATCCAGACCACGGAGCACATCGTAGTACCACCACGTCGGAAAGGCAAAGTGCGTCCACTCAGCACCACTCTTACGATCTCGCTCAATAACCTCTCCGGTCGACCTCCGCCGTAAAAGGCCTCTCTCTAGGAGATACTCCTGCCCACGAAGACGAGCCGCTGTCACCTCCGAGGTTCCACCGCGGGTCCGCTCGTACTGCAGCAACGCCTCCAGCACGCAGATGGTTGTGTTGAACGAAGAACGCGTCGATCCATCTGATGCATCGCAATTCCAGCCTCCGTCGGAAAGTTGCTCGCTGAGCAACCTGTCGACGATACCGTTCACGTTCTGGTAGAAGTAGGCGCCAGCCATCGCGACCTGACCGTTGATACAAGACTCTAACTCTCTAGGGTTACAGTAGAATAGGTAGTATTGTTATAACGTGGCACTTTAACGATGATATTGAACAGAAGTATGGTATTAAGTCAATATGGTGGACACACCAAACCGAGAATGTATGAAAATCCCATTTCGTTTGCTTAGGCTGCAGGTTTGTGTGTCCGCTCGTACGTCGCTTG
>NZ_JBHUCX010000031.1:0-7037 GCF_042678105.1 Alicyclobacillus fodiniaquatilis | reverse complement strand
TAGAGGAAAAACCGGCAGTGGGTACCAGACGCAGCTACGAACATACCGAAGCGAGAATTGCGAAGGGTGCTTACTCCGGGAACGCTGTACGAAGTCTTCTGGTAACAGAGAGATTAGAGTGAGCCTTGAGTATCTTCGCTACAAGCAGCAAGCCGCCGAACGACTTCGAAGTCCTGAAGGAAAGGAACTAGCCATTCGGCGAATGACTGAAGTGGAGAGCGTGTTTGGGCAGATAAAGAACAACCGTGGATTCAGACGATTCCTACTCCGAAGCCTACCCAAGGTTACCGTGGAAGTTGGGTGGATTTCGCTTGCCCACAATCTGTTGAAGAAAGCCGCTATTGACGAAATGAGGCAGAAAATTGGATGAGAAGACCTCATCCTTTTCTCAACTTTTAACAAAAAACCCACCACTACCAAGGAAAAGCTGCCCCGTCAGCGATTTTCAACCGCTTTTGGGACAGCCCCTTTTGATGCCAATCTACTTGAAAATCTACTTGCGCATAAGGGCGCGAATGTTCAAGAAGGATTCCATCAAGATTGAGCGTGTTATGCATAAATCGGTATGAAAATTGACACGTTCATCCATTTTGTTAACTGTATCCCGTCAACGGACCTCTCTAACTCTCGAACTGGCACACAATCGATCAACACTCTCCACTCATCTTTCAAAGGCGGATGCAGGAAGTCCGAATAATCCGTCGAATCCCCCATGTAAACAATCACTTCACGGAATGTCCCTTCCCTGAAGTGGACTGAGCGACGAAGGCCTTAAATTACATCAAACAATATGAAGTATCTCGGCAAATTCACTTTACGAAAGGCGAACTTTAATTCGGCTGGCTGTTTCACCACGGAACGCCAAATATCGTGCAAATTATTGCAGCAATTATCGTGCAAAGTCACACTCTGGTGTGATTCACATGCGCAATAGGCGGGTTTTGAATCATACACAATCTATTTGTGTATGATTTAATAAAAGCCTGCCATGATAGGATAGGGGAACGTATTCTTTTCTCCTTCTCGTAAAAAAACACAGGTGAAATGAAGGATCTTAAAATTGTGAAATTTCTGTCAAGTTAATCATTATACAATATTTTACAATACATTTGTGGTACAGTTTCCCAAGAAGGTTATTTACATATTATGAGGGGGTAAGATCACTTTGGTAAGAAAACGGTTGGCGTTGGGTTCAGTAGCTATACTTACATCTCTACTGTGTATCAGTATCAGTACTACAACATTTGCTGCCACAAATAGTCAAACATCAAATTCGACAAATCAATCATCGGTTCAAGTTGGGATGTCCTCTTCTGATTCTGGTAGTTCCATGACTACTTCACCCATCCCAGCGTTAACCGGCCCTGGGGGTTCAGCATCTCTTACTCTTATGTATACTGCAAAAATGTTGAATTGGTATATAAAACCATCAGACATGTACGGACCATGGACATTTAGTGGCGACATCACTATTGACTATCAAAACTCTAACGGAAGTTGGGCTTATTATGATACCGTCCCCATAAGTGGTGAAGGTGCGCCTGGTGACAGTTACAGTGACGAAATCAGTATTCCTTCTTCACCCACTATCGTATATAAAGGGACACTTACAGGGACTGCGACTGGCCCTGGACCCGATGGGACGGAAACAGTGGATACTGTCCTGCCAAACTGTAGTACTACCTGGTCTTTCGGAAACTAAATCATCAGGTCTCTGTAAGGCCATCAGAGAAATCTACTTAGGATTCTTTGATGGCCACTTCAGTTGTTTTCTCCAATTTAGAACCACAAATGGATGTGAATTTATGAGGGATATCACCGTTACTACTGGCTTTTCAATAATGCCTAATTACTATCTATATTTATGTAGTATTTATGATACTAATCATCAGAAATCCTCTATTTTCCCAAATCTCCAACTTAGCCCAGACTCATTATTGCCTTATTCAACATTTAAAGATTTGATTCATAAAGAATTGTCTGAATTTGTTAAAATGACAGAGTGGATCGACGCTGAAGTTCTAGCCTCACCCGCATCGTATTTCAAAAAGTTCTTTATGACAAACACGTCAGGAGATATATCATTTGAACTGACATGGAAATTATTTTCATCGTGGTGGCAAACATCGAGTATAGCATACGAAATGGCCAGTGATGAGTTGTCCGAGAAAATATACACTGAAATTAAACAACAAGATATAAATAACATAGACATTTTTGTTGATGTGGTTTATAGAGGGTTACAAGACTATTTAAAGCCAGTTGCCAAAGGAAAACATATTCTGATTCCCATCGAGGATTTATTTAGAGGACGTTCACATCAGACACTTATCCTAATTAGCAAAATGGACTGGTATATGTAAATCGTGTAGCTGTCAAACCCGCGTTTCGTACGTTCGCGTATGATTTCACGCTCAAATTCAGCCAGGGCACCGAATAATGAAAAATGAGTTTTCCGCCTGGCTTAGTGGTGTCGATGTTTTCTTGTAGACTCCGGAACCCGACACCTCGTTCGTTCAAATCGTTTACAACTTCGGTGAGATGCTTGAGGGACCGTCCTAGCCGATCTAACTTCCAAACAACTAATGTGTCACCGTTGCGTAAATACTCAAGTGCTTCGTCGAGACCAGGCCGCGACGCCTTAGCGCCACTGGACACATCCTCATAAATTCGTTCGCAGCCAGCGCCATACACGGGCATACCATGATATTTCCGGACCAACGGAGCTGTGCATCGCTCTTCGAGCGTTTGACCTGGTTGACCAGGGCACCATCTCTTTGGTACGAATGACGGCAAAAGGACGTAGGCTTGTCCGTGAAGCTACTGGCGAGGTCCGTCCAAAGCGCCTTCCAGTTGGTACGTTAAAAGAGTGGCATTGGCGAGCGCTCTCGACGGCTTACACAGCCGCCGAATCTGGAGTTTACGATGAGTGTGGGGATTACGGAGGGATATCGTGGAAGACTTGGTTGCGCCTGCGTGAGTACAAACACAAGGGAGAAAACAGGCCGTTTATCAAAGAAGTTGAGATTGGTGGCTCATCTTCCTATAATCGGATTACACTTTAAAAATCACCGAGTTTGGACAGCAATTTTATAAGCAAGAATGGTACAAATATAAAACGTTATATCCGCTAATTGAGGCTCCTGAACCAGTTTAACCCTCGAACCAATTTAGCGCTTGCTCGGTCGCTCGTTGCAGATTCTTAAAGTCCTCATCCCTGCCACCCGCATCTGGATGCATTTGTCTGGCCAGTGTCCGATACCGTTCCCGGACATCATCGGTTTATCCGCGAATGCTTACCTTGATGGGCATGCGGCGGTACCCCATATAGAGTTGTTCAGGACTGCAGACTTCGCTTCAACTGTTAGGTGGGGGCGGCGAAGGGTTTGATTTGGGAACCGGATTTGTTTTGTTGTTTGGCGCTGGTGCACGTGATACAGTTTCATTCTTCTTGCTTGGTTCACCTCGTGCAGGTGCGGATTTCGACGGCGTGGGACGATCCCCATGGTGAACGTGTGAATTTGATTGTGGACTATTTTGACCCTGGCTTGAAGCGGTTGTTAGGTTCGAGCGTCCGACTTGCTTGTCATGTAAGACGAAAACCAACCCGCATGCGAGAAATAACCCTGCCACGCCAGCCAACGCCACAGGTATCCACGAATAGAAACGCCGTGCAGGTCTGTTCACCGTGTACTGTTCGCGAAGCGCGGTCAATACACGTTCATCGGTTGATGCATTCTTGGAGGAGAGCCGCAGATCACGAAGTTGATCAATAATCTCCTTTTCCTTCATATCATTCTCGGATTGAAACATCCCATGTTCCCTCACTTTCAAGAAATACACGTAACTTTTTCAGCGCTCGATGCCAAGTGACTCTGACCTTTGATTCGCTCCAACCGAGCGCTCCTGCAGCTTCGGATACTGAGAGATCCAGAACCCCTCGCAGTATCACAACGTCAGCGTAAGCCGGTCTCAACGTCCCCAAGCCGCGTTCGACAACACGCTTCGCATCCATTGAATCTATGAGCTTCTCTATTGGCAGCTCCGTCGATACCATGTCAAAAAGCGGTTCACTCGAAATTGACCTGTGTTTCTTTCGATAGAATCCGTTTGCTACATTTCGAGCGATCGAAATGAGCCAAGTCTTCGGCGACGCGTCTCCGCTAAAGTGATGAACGCCCTGAAGTGCCCTAATAAACGTTTCCTGAACGAGATCGTCCACATCCCGCGTCCCCATCCGATAAACGAGATAATTGAACACATCCAGACCATACTGTCGATACCATTCTTCAATCAACTCCAAATGAAACACTCCTGAAAACTCATCTATATATTAGATACCTATTTCAGGCATCAGGTTACACTTTGGGCAAATTACATGCTTTCATCGAGATCAACATCGGATTCATCTCGTTTACTCCACGACCTTGTTTAAGAACTGTAACGGGAATCATGAAACGAGCATCTAATTGAGTGCAAGTCAATCATTTAAGGAGAGTGAATGAGATGAAGAAAACACTTATAGCAATTACCGTCGCATGCTCGCTTGGGGCTCCTGTTGTGGCTATGGCCGCGACCACGTCCACGAGTAGCGATCAGCCCAACACTACCCATAATCAATTATCGTCCAGCAATGCGAAGGCTCCGCGACCAGTTTCGCTCCAGTCAGTACTCAATCAGATGTCTAAAGCGAATCAAAGTAAATTTCTCCAAGCCATGCCATTCCGAAAGGCAGCACGAAGAATTTCACACAAGCACAGTGGAAAGATTATATCCGCCAATGGTTCACAGAAAGCATGATTGAGGATGAGGCACGAGGCTTCATTAGCAATGTGAACGGCGATACGGTGACGAGGAAATTCAATAAAGAACTACAGACGTGGAATGAACGCGAACCGCTAACCGTGAAAGTCCCGTATAACTCCGGAGCACAGGTATGGTCGTTGTGGAATGTCAGTGAGAAGACCATGGACATCAATTTTAATGCGTAAGAAAAGGACTCCTCACAATGATTCGGCAGCGCGAGACTGAAGGTATCACCAATTGAAGAAGGATTGGTAGTGCCGTCGCAGTTGTGTTCAACCTATTTGTAGCAACAACATCTTGCCTTTGTGCCGAACAAATGTACTGTCACATGTGGTCACCGTATTCCTCTGCAATAGCTAAGATGCGGGTCTCGCGAAAATGCGAGGCCCGCTATATTTATGCGACTCTAGCAGTAACCCTACTTGCTCATACGGGCGCGATAGTTCAAGTAGATTTTGCACTAGATTCACTTAAAAATAACAGATCTCGCATGTTCATAAGACCGGCATTGAAAGAATACATGAGTACATATTCGATTACCCATCTTAGTCACCGTCCACGTTATTCCTTTCCACGTACTTCCTGTATAGTCCAAGCCATTTTAGAACCTACTCTGCACACCAAATCTGCATGTATTAAGCTTGAGTTGACGGTTCGATCTCAGTTTTCGTGTTCACCTTCTGAATCAAGGTCCGAACTACATGGTACTTAGGGACTTTTTGGTTGTTGTTTACGAGTATCGTATGTGGTGCGATAGTAATAAAAGGAGTGCTATAAGAATGAAAGCATCAAACCAGCGATTTCCTTTGCGAAGAGTAATAATAGTAATTAGCATTCTTATTTTGCTTGCCATTATTTTTAACCTTGCACATGATACCGCTTTAAACTATTTTGTTCCAGTACAATATCGACGTTTGGTTGAATGGGGACTTGTTTTAGTCTGGTGTATGAGTGGTGCGTGGACTATACGGATCTTAAATCACTTCGTTCTGAATAGAAGTGTAGGAAAAACTTTTAATCACCGCACTTCAGTTTTAATTAGTCGCCTACTAACTGGAGTAGGTGCTGTATTTATATTACTAGTTGCACTTAACCTATTACAAATCAGATTTAGCAGCTTATTAGTCGGAGGAGCCGTTACCGGTGTCGTAGTCGGTATCGGTGCACAATCTACGTTTTCTAATTTATTCGCAGGGTTAATTTTGTTAACTTTACGACCGTTTAGTGTAGGACAATACATAACCCTTCGCACGTCATTGTTTAGTGGTGTTGAATATGGGGGTTACGTGGTTGATGTAAATTGGTTTTATACTGTGCTCATTGACGGTGATCAGAAGAGAGTATTGCCCAACTCCTCGGTGATTGTTTCGGCTGTTACTGTAAGTTCAAAGGACAACATAGCATCACACGTATTCAGCATCCCACTACCCTACTCCGTTTCCGAAAAGGATTTAGGTGCAGAATTATTGTCTCGAACAAATGGTAAAGCGACGATTAAAATTCGGGAATTTGCTAAAGAGTCATACACCGTTGAAATACACTTACCAGGGAGCATAGACCTTGGGGTAGTACGAGAATCCATAGCAAAGTACCAATGATCCCGAAAAATAAAGTTGTAGACTCAAAGTTCTTGTTTGATGAAGTAGCGGATTGATCTCTGTTTTTTCCACGAAACCCTAAAGAAGTATACTGACGAGGCTGGCTAGGCACGCAACGCCGTGCCATGAGAAAAACAAAGTCGTATACTGAACCACCTTCGAGATAGAGGTCGGCGCCTCTCCATCTTGGAGTTTGGTATACGACTAAATGCATATTCATTCTTTTTTCCGGAATAGGCGTTCTTAAACATTCGCACCCGTATGTGCAACTAGATTGAGGACTAGGTTCCCATGAAAATAGCAGGTCTCGCATTTTCACGAGACCTGCTATCACTCGCACCGAAACGCATCTCTTTCGGCCGGAGCATAAAGGCAATCGCCTCGCTGTGACCGAAACAGCCCGAAGTGCTTCAACTACCCAGTTCCGGAGTGAGACCCTTGATGCTGAGTCGGACCACCCGTTGGCGACCAATAAGCAACAAAGATAGCTCCGTTGAGACAAGTCGAGCCGAGGGAGACATCGGTGAGAGTGGTATTAAGTCAATATGGTGGACACACCAAACCGAGAATGTATGAAAATCCCATTTCGTTTGCTTAGGCTGCAGGTTTGTGTGTCCGCTCGTACGTCGCTTG
>NZ_JBHUCX010000030.1:0-18159 GCF_042678105.1 Alicyclobacillus fodiniaquatilis | reverse complement strand
TTGAAATCTGCATCGTATTGTTTTGTCATCGTAGACACCTCGAATCAATTTACTTATTTTCACATTCTTGATTCGTTGTGTCCACACTTTTAACCTAACACCAGGATTGGGATCACTTGAGAACGAGGACACTGTTGTGTATCACAAAGGCCCGAATCAGATGCTTCTCCCTCACGGGTTCTTTCTTCCTTTCGAGGGCCATATGAACGAAAATAACCGCTGATGCCAATTAGCTATGATCATCCCCTGGCCTCGAGTTGAAGACGAGTCTGCCAAGCTGTACAAACGCATATCCAACATGGGAATGCATCTTCGATATGGACAGCGAAACTCCGATCTAGTAGCTCTTTAGTTCAGACGTAGCGCCGTAGACCCCCAAGTAAGTCCCCCACCAAATCCGACAATTACTAATAAGTCTCCCGCTTTAACACGGCCTTCGCGTACAGCTTCATCTAGAGCAATTGCCATCGAAGATGATGACGTGTTGCCGTACTTATGAAGTGTGACCATTACCTTCCCCTCATTCAAACCGAAACGACGACGAGCTGCATCAATAATTCGTATATTCGCTTGATGAGGAATGAGCAGGTCAATATCCTTTATATCAATCCCTGCAGTTTCAAGTACTCGTTCTGTGGACGATACCATCGCCTTTACTGCGAACTTGAACGTCTCCTGCCCGGACATTTGTAGATAGTGCAACCCCTTTTCGACCGATTCCAAGGTTGCAGGTATACTTGAGCCCCCTGCGGGTTGTAACAGGAAATCTGCACCGCTGCCGTCTGCACCAAGATCAAATGCCAGAAAGCCTTTGTCCCCCTTCACAGGTCCGAGCAAAACCGCACCAGCACCATCTCCAAATAAGATGCATGTAGAACGGTCCTCATAGTTTGTGATGCGGGACAGCAAATCCCCGGCTACAACTAGCACTTTCTTGTACCTACCACTTTCTATGAAAGCTGATGACAAAGATAATGCGTAGATGAAACCACTACATGCTGCTGACATATCGAATGCCGCTGCACGGTTCGCACCAAGTTTATGTTGTATAAGACAAGCGGTGGCAGGGAACATCATGTCGGGTGTGACAGTGGCACAAACAATTAAATCGACTTCGTCTGCTGATACACCAGCACTCTCCAATGCCCGCCTACATGCCAAAGTCGCATAATCCGATGTGCTTTCTCCGTAATTAGCAATACGACGTTCTTCGATTCCCGTTCTGGTTACAATCCAGTCATTCGAAGTCTCCACCATCTGCTCAAGATCTGTATTTGACAATACTTTTTCAGGCACTGAGGAACCAGTACCTAAAACCCCAGCCCGAATATCATTTTCCATTTCCACTTCACCCCATTTCGAAATTTTAAGCGACGATTTTCAAATCATATTGTTTAGACCAATAGTGCTTTTTGAATAGTGCCTACAACATGCGGGACATTTGGCAACCATTTATCTTCAAATTGAGTAAACGGATAAAAGGTATCAGGCGGGGAAATACGGACCACAGGACCATTAAGATGGTAAATCGCCTGCTCATTAATTTGGGCAATCAATTCGGACGCGATTCCACCACTTCTCGCTGCTTCTTGCAGTACAACTGCACGATTCGTCTTTTGAATCGACTTGACCACCGTGTCCATATCAAGCGGGGAAATCGTGCGTAAATCGACGACCTCCAAAGAGACACCTTGATCATTCAACTCTTCTGCTGCGGCCAACGCTACAGCTACCATCGCGCCATAAGTAAACAAAGAAATGTCTGTGCCCTTTCGAACCACATTTGCTTTACCAATGTCAACGGTATAATAGCCCGTAGGTACATCCATTCGATGACTGCGATACAGTTTTAGGTGCTCCAAAAACAACACAGGATCTGAGTCCGCAATGGCAGATAACAGTAACCCTTTTGCATCATAAGCGTTAGATGGAATGACAACTTTTAGACCAGGGTTTTGTGCGAAAACCCCCTCAAAGCTATCACAATGCAATTCTGGTGCCTTTACACCGCCGCCAAACGGCGCGCGAAACACGACCGGGCAGTTGTAACGTCCCCTCGTGCGAAATCTCATTCTCGAAGCCTGTACCAAAATCTGATCCATCGCCTCAAGCACGAATCCAAAAAATTGAATTTCCGCGACCGACTTAAATTCTTGCATAGCAAGACCAACCGCGAGGCCTGCAATCGCAGATTCCGCCAAAGGAGTATCAAACACCCGGTCTTCCCCGTATTTTTTTTGCAATCCATCGGTTGCCCGAAACACCCCACCATTTTGTCCGACATCTTCTCCAAAAACCAGCAACTGTTGATTCGCGCCCAAAGACACATCAAGCGCGTCTCGGATCGCTTCCAGCATTGTCATCTGAGTCATTTGAATTCCTTCCTCTGAGCAATCAGTTGCGGAGTGGGTTTTTCAAACACAAAATTAATCAAATCATCATGGGTCATTTCAGGCGTCTTTTCCACAAGTTCTATCGCTTTTTGGACTGCCTCGTTTGCACATTCGATAGCATTGTTTTCGTCCTGTTCAGTCCAATAACTGCTTACCGTCAAAAATTTGCGCATACGAATGAGCGGGTCTTTCTTCCGCCAGTGCTCTTCTTCCTCTGAATTACGATATCGAGACGGGTCATCCCCGCTTAGCGTATGCGGTAAGAACCGGTAATTCACCGCTTCAATGAGTGTGGGGCCCCTTCCAGAACGTGCACGATCAAGTGCCTCTTTCATCACGTCATAAACAGCCAGGACATCCATTCCGTCGACCTGTATTCCTTCAATCCCTGCGGCAACTGCTTTTTGCGCGAGCGTCTTGGCTTTGGTTTGTTTTTCCCTAGACACGGATATCGCGTACCCGTTATTCTGCACCACAAAGACAACCGGGGCATTCAAAGCACCAGCAAAATTTAATCCCTCATAAAAATCTCCTTGTGAGGTGCCCCCATCACCGATATAGGTAATCGCCACCCGAGGCTCCTTTTTGAGGTTAAAAGCAAGTCCTACGCCCACCGCTTCTACAATCTGTGCCCCAATAATGACCTGTGGGACAAAACAATGTACATCTTTTGGGATATTCCCGCCTTGCTGGTGTCCGAGTGAATACAAAAACAATTGATGCATCGGATATCCATGCCAGTACAAAGTCGGCATTTCTCTGTATGCCGGTACAATAAAATCTTCCCGATTCATCGCCGCTTCAGTACCGATCATTGCTGCTTCTTGTCCCGATACTGGTGCATGGAATCCAATCCGTCCTTGTCGGGAGAGCTTTATCGCCCGCTCATCCCACTGGCGAGTGAAGACCATTTTATGCATAAGTTCTTTCATAAATTCAAATTCCAAGTTCAAATATGTTCGTTCTACCAATGTTCCATCTTCACGTAGTACTTGATGAAATGGGATTTTCGTAAGATTCACCTCGTTTGTTCTTTCGACCGTACGAATACGCGCTCTTACTAGGTGTATACACTTAATTGTTTGATCAGAAACTTGAATATAAAGTTCCGAAATAAGTGAGTCTTTTGCAGCATTGCTTTTGTTCTCTTACAGAACGCCGTATATGGTGTGGTTGGGATTTCGAAATGCTTTATATATTCAATGGGGTATAAAATTGAATCCTCAAAACCCTCAAATCTAAGCGGATTTCCATCCAGCGGCCGGGAAGAAATCAAACCAACACCGGTGGCGAGCAAAAACTCAGTGCTGACGCCGACAGTCTCTCGACGACCGAACGCCACGAGCGTTTGCAAACCCCATGTATCCGGATCACCATCCCATGACAGAGTGGCCAACGTGCCCGCATCCGAGCGTAGATCTCGTTTCAGTGTGAAGGAAACCAACAGTGTTGGCGATAAATAAGCCTATCAGCGTGATGTTAGGTAAAACGATTATGGTACGACCGAATGCCCGTCCACCTCTCGCCCTGTATCATCAGCCACTATCGGATCAAGATGCGTAGGCTATGGTATCACAGGTGAAGGTACTCTTCTCTACTGACTGAAACGTAGTCGAAGAACGTTCACAGTACCATGAATAAATTTCGACATTAAGGAACAGTGGCGTCCTAGACTGGACCAGGAAGTTCTGAACGCTCCAACAAGTTAGCTTCTTGTTTAATCTTCGCATAACGTCTGACTTGGGGTCATCTCAGCTTTTGGCGCAGTCGGTTCTTCGTTGGTGTCGAGAACGTTTCGGAACAAATCCTTAAGACATAAAGAGTCGGTACTATCGTTCACACGAAAATCTCGCCCGAGCCATATGTGACCAACTCTTTTGTCATCCGCGAATATGCTTTCCATCCCACGATTTTTCGCGTATACAGATCCATGATACTTTCCGCAAATATCTATACTTCGTTTGTCCAGCAATAGGGAATCTCCGCCATCCACACTTAATTTGCCGCTGTGCCTGAAACGTCTGATTCAGGATGTTATCGTGTACAGGCTGATTATTCTTCGAGTTTGCGGTCGATTATACTTGCGTACTGTGCGGCTCTTAGCCCACTCTCCCGCATGATTTGAGCCAAGGTCTTTTGCCTAGTGGTCGTGAATAGTTTTCCCTATAAAATCTACTGCTCTATATAGATAAATCCATTTATCCCTCTACTTAAAGTGTGTTTCGTCAACTCTGAAGGAAAATCGGTGGTTGGCTTCAAATAACGTCGAATACGATTGTCCAACTCTGGACAGGACCAATGGCCCTATTGCATGATTGTGATATCAGAAACCTGAACTCCTCTTCATTGATCAGTTTTGCGATGTCCCAATAACTTAAGCTGTATTGTAAATACCAATTGGACAGCCATTACGATAATCTGAGCTTCAAAGTGCTTTCATTTCAACGCACGCATAACGTCCATTCTTCCAAAGCTTATCCGGACAGCACCACTATGCCTGGTGTTATGTACCAGGACCGTTTTTTACTTCAAACCTTGATAGCCATGAGGCGAATCTCCTTTTTTCCACTATCTGCTGCCCCATCATTTCTAAAATTCAAGAAATGCCCTATCCTTATAACAGATGTGTAAAACACAAACTTTTTTGTTTTCAACATTTTCAGACATTCACAATAAAAGGAGCGATAAAGGATGGCTGAACACCACTTTTATTTAAAAGCTGACTGGCCCGGCGGAAAATACAGTGTCGGCAGCATAGATGCGGGAAATCTAAAAGCAAAGATATCCATTCCTCATGAAATGGATGGACCCGGTATTGGAACCAATCCCGACGAAATGCTGCTCGGGGCTGCTGCCACTTGTTATATCATCACTTTAGCGTCCATGCTGGAGATCAGTTCCCTTGAGGCTCATTCTCTTTCTCTGGAGTCAGAAGCGATTGTGGAAGTAACCAGGGGAGTGAACACTTTTAATAAAATTATACACCGCCCCATTATTGTACTGCCTGCTAAAAGCAGTGCCGAGGTCCAGGAAAAGGTAAAAAGGCTTGCTGAAAAGGCGGAGGCAAGCTGCATGATTACAAGAGCTATTAAAGGAAACGTAGATGTGCAACTTGAAGTAAATATTAGCCTAAAAGAGCAAGACTAAGTGTTTTAATTGACTAGACAAACCGACGGGCTTTCAAGCCCGGTTTTTGCTAGGACTCACTTTACTTTTCTGTAGAGCCCTGTCTATTCAATCGGCACGATACCAAATGGAAATAATATGATATTATATAGCGAAACACAAACATTCCCAACACCCAACACCCAACACCCAACACCCAACACCCAACACCCAACACCCAACACCTAGTATTTATATATGATTTATGTATAATCATGAGATGACGGGTGATTATAGAATGTACTATTGCTTAAAGTGTAAAGAGATACATCATCAAGTTAAGCCAGGTGACGCCGTGTTCAATACTGGTTTTCGCCGTATAAATGGCCGTGACGTCCCCCTTGGGACATGTATCGATAAAAAGGATGCCAAAAAGAATCCATGATCGAACGGGTGTTTTTAAACTGAACCTCATTTAGAAGGCGATCTAGTTTTTGACTGATAACAATCACATCAGGATGTGTAAGACTGCCTCGTTCTTCGGCCGTTTTAATTAAAAGGGCCCTTAAATGCTCGACAGTTTCGCTTCTGGTTTTCACGTTATAAACCCCTTGCCCATATTGTCGTCAAACTTTTACAACAATGTCCACCATACCACACTGAGTACCCCGAATACTGTCTGGTTTTGTCGATACAAAACCTATATTTTCACTGCAACAATCACTGATGTATGTGTCTATAAACAAAAAGAAAACCCTCGTTCGCTTAGGCTAGAACAAGGGTTTTCAGTGGGGAATCCTAGGAGATGTCACTGCCTCCTTCGTTAGGGACGTTGACATCCACATACGAAGTCCTCCTATAACCGTCTCCAAGGACTGCGGCGTAGCCCTCGGAGACCGGCAATTCATAACTTACTGCAGAGATGGCTGCATACCAAGAATAGCGATTACGCTGTCCTTCCTTTGTCAGTTCGACGGACTGGACTCCCGTACGCTCGCATTCCGGATGTACACGTTGACATCACCAGCATCAGGTTCCCCGACCTGTAGTTGTGGTGCTTGCCCAGTTTGTCCGCTAGGCGCATTGCTCGGGATCGTCACCGTCCATGTAAGTGTTTGAAATTTGGAACTCAGATTCACAGGCAATGTGAGAACATTACTTGTTCCCGTCCAGAGATTCATGTACGCCACACCAGAACCCGCCAATTGCACGGAGAAGGTATAGGTCTTCCCATTTTGCACGGACGGGTAATAGGAAAGCCAGTCTGTATGTCCAATATCGGCTTGGACTTGCCACTCTAGGGCCGATTCTCCTTGATAGGTTGTGTTGGTCAAGGTGGCATCCTGGCCACTGTAGGCCATTTGCCAACCTGTCGTACCTGCTTCACCGCTCGGATTGGAAATGAGATTTGGGCCTTGCGGGGAAGTAGGGGTAAAGCCCGTCAACTGGGTAGGTTGGACACCATCTTTAATCAATGCCGAGCCCGGTATCGCTTGAGCATTATACGTCGGCAGGTTTTCCTCTTGCTGATTGTGATACGCCTTCATGGTCAACGCCAGTTCGCTTGGAGTCGTAAACACGAATCTCTGTCCAGTCTTCTCGCCAAAAAGGGTCAGTTGTTGGGCAATCTGCAACTCGTCACTCGGTGTAAGGGTCCAGGCATCGATGAGCGGTTCTAAGAACAACGGCTGCCCATTCTGCTCGTTTGTAGCCTGTTGCTCAATGGTAGAGAGCAAATCATTCGGAGCTGCAATATAGCTACTGGTCTGTCCGAAAATGGCCGTGTTTCCACTCGTCTCATAACCGATTGGCCCATTATACGAGATGCTTGGCACACCGGACGCTTGTGCATAGGTGTCTAGTGCGCTGGGCGTTCCCCAATAGTCGACCGTATGCATGTCGTCCTGCCGCAGAAATTCGCCCGACAACTTGGCGAATTGAACCAGGTTCGATCCAGTCTCTGCCGTCGCATACCCAACACCAGACGGTCCTGGGAGTAACTCACTACTTTTCGGCAGGTGCTGGTAGTAATACGACATGAGTGTCGGCGCGAAATCAATCATCCCTGGAGCGATGGTCCAACCGGTGGGCACTGCCCCCAAATCCGGATCCTGCCACAGCTGAAGCATACGATGCTGAACGTACTGGGCATTGTCGCCTTCACTGGTTATGAAGGCGACATACACCGTTTTTGGCGTCGCTTTAACCGCGTGGGGCTGTGACTGGTGGAACGATTTCGGGCTCGGCATGGATGCCCATACCGATTCATTGGCCAGAAAATCCGAGGCATTCAAGAAATGGCCCTGGCTGCTTAATTCCGCCACATCCGGTCCCTCATCCGGAATGTAACCGAGAATCGGTGTATTGGCCGGCGTATGTTGCAAGATCTCGTCCATCAATGTCTTCTGCTGCGGATTGGTCGAGGTGAGATAGAATACGAACGACTTCGTGGCCACCGCGTAATCACGGATATCGCCTGTAGCACCTGGATTGAGCATCACCAGATCCTTCGTGGTAGTCTTGGGTAACAAATTTTCAATCGCCCACTGATATGTCGCCACGGTACCCGTCAAATGATCATTCCGGAAGTCATGCAGAATCTTGATGCCGTAACTCTGTACAAGCGCCTCTTGGCTCGGCGTAATCACCATCGCGTCGTCGATGCCCGCCAAGGTGGTCGCAAGATTGACCGTGTCCGGATTGCTCGGATCCGTGACAATGGCGCCTTTGATCGAGTGGCCGAACTGAGCTAACAGCGTTTCGAGTACCGCGTTTGGATCACTTTGCGAAACGGACAGGTCTGTCACTTTGACATCTTTCGGCACCGCTTGCTGCAACCAAGTCTGGTCTTGCGCAGTCTGGGACAAATAAATCCGTGTACTAAGCTGTTGTTGGTTGTAAGCGCCTTGCAGCGTAACCGCCGCTAATTGCACATCTGAACTTGCGGTTTGAATGTTAGCCGCAATCAAGGTCTTTGGTTTACTGAACTTGATCCACAAATCATTTGGTGGTTGGGATTGAGCACTCTGTGTTGCCACGGAAGGCGTGGCCGAAGGACTTTGAGCTTGGGTGTCGGCAAACACCAGCGTAGGCCATACTGCGGCTCCCCCAGCTAGGAGGCCAAGCGTCAGGCCGACCATTTTCTTACTCAAGGGCATGTGATATTCCTCCTTGGTTTCAAGATTCTCAAGCGATATGTAAGACTGTGCACCGCTTGGATTTATGCAATAAACGGTTGTCACCGTTTATGCCGAGGAGTTCTCTTTCATTGGGCTCGAGCCATGCTTTGCTTGCGGCAAAAGGAATCATCTAAATTGAAATGATAGTCACGTTCGCGTCCCTAGCTCCCACTCGCCATCCAGGCACCAGATTGCGATTTAATTAGAAAGTTGTACGCTGGCATTTCGGATGTACACCGTCGTGGTGCTCGATGAACCCGGTAGGCGGACTTGCAGTTGTGGAGCTGATCCGGTTTGTCCGCCAGGTGCATTATCCGGGATGGATACCGTCCAGGTTAGCGTCTGATAATTTTTACTTAAAGTGACGGGCAATGTTTCGTTATCACCGGCACCGTTAAAGATGTCCATATACACTTGTCCTGTACCTGCCACTTGCACCGAGAAAGTATAGGTCTTTCCGTTTTGCACAAGCGGGTAATAATGAACCCAGTCTGAACTCGAGAGGTTACCGGGAATCTGCCAATCCAATGCGGGACCGCCCTCATACGTTGTACTAGTCAGGGTAGAATCATTGCCGCCGTCAGCGATCGACCACCCCTGTGTGCCTTCTTCACCGCTCGGATTGGAGACAAGATTTGGCCCTTGCGGGGAAGGCGGCGTATAGCCCGTCAGTTGCGCAGGTGGACCATCTTTGAGCAATGCCGAGCCCGGTATCGCTTGAGCATTATACGTCGGCAGCTCTTCCTCTTGGTGATTCTGATATGCCTTCATGGTCAACGCCAATTCGCTGGGCGTCAGAAATACGAACTTCTGCCCGGTTTTTTCGCCATACAGAGTCAGGTTCTGTGCAATCGCCAACTCATCGCTCGGCGTAAGTGTCCAGGTATCGACAAGCGGTTCCAGGAACAAAGGCTGCCCGATCTGTCCGTTCGTGGCCTGCTGCTCAATGGTGTAAAGCAAATCACTCGGGGTCTTGATATAGCCATTGGTTTGACCATAGATCGCTGTTTGCCCGCTGTTCTCGGATACGAGGGGGCCGTTGTACGCGATGCCAGTCACACCGGACACCTGGGCATAGGTATCCAAGGATCCGACTGAGCCATAGTAGTCAACCGTATGCAAGTCATCTCTGCGCATAAAGTCACCTGATAATTTTGCAAACTGAACCAGATTTGCTCCTGTCTCTGCCGTCGCATACCCAACTCCAGAAGGCCCCGAAACCAACTCGCTATTTTTTGGCATGTGCTGGTAGTAAAAAGACATAAGTGTCGGCGCGAAATCAATCATCCCTGGAGCGATGGTCCACCCGGTAGGCACTGCTCCTAAATTCGGATCCTGCCAGAGCTGAAGCATGCGGTGCTGAATGTATTGGGCATTGTCACCGTCGCTGGCCAGAAAAGCAACATATACCGTGTTAGGCGTCGCTTTAACCGCGTGGGGCTGTGACTGTTGAAACGATTTCGGACTCGGCATCGACGCCCATACTGATTCATTCGCGAGCTGATCAGAGGCGTTTAAGAAATGCCCCTCCCTGCTCAGTTCCGCCACGTCCGGATTTTCATTTGGAACGTAGCCAAGAATCGGCGTATTGGCCGGCGTGTGTTGTAAGATCTCGTCCATCAATGCCTTCTGCTGTGGGTCGGTTGAGGTGAGATAGAATACGAACGACTTCGTAGCCACCGCGTAATCGCGGATATCACCGGTAGTACCTGGACTGAGCATCACCAGATCCTTCGTGGTAGTCTTGGGTAATAAATTTTCGATCGCCCACTGGTATGTGGCTACGGTGCCTGTCAAATGGTCATCGCGAAAATCATGCAGAATCTTGATACCGTAGCTCTCTACAAGTGCCTCTTGGCTCGGCGTAATCACCATCGCGTCGTCGATGCCCGCCAAAGTGGTCGCAAGATTGACCGTGTCCGGATTGCTCGGATCTGTGACGATGGCACCTTTAATCGAGTGGCCGTACTGAGCCAACAACGCTTCGAGAACCGCGTTTGGATCACTTTGCGAAACGGACAGATCTGTCACTCTGACATCTTTCGGCACCGCTTGTTGTAGCCAAGTCTGGTCTTGCGCAGTCTGGGACAAATAAATCCGTGTACTAAGCTGTTGTTGGTTGTAAGCGCCTTGCAGCGTAACCGCCGCCAATTTCACGTCGCTGCTAGCTGTTTGAATGTCAGCCGCAATCAAGGATTTCGGCTTGCTGAACTTAATCCACAACTGGTCTGCCGTAATCGATTTGCCCCTATCGATCGATGTTGACGATGCCACTACTGGGCTATTCGTTTGCGCGTCCACAAGTTCGACCGTCGAGAACAGTGTGGAAGCGCCTGCTACCAATCCCACTGTCGGCCTGATCATTTTTCTCACGAATTTGTGCATGTGATCCTCCTATGTCCTGATATCGTCATCTTGTACATCTATGCGATTAACGGTCTTCGACCGCTCACGCTCATAACGGGCTCCGTGCTCGTCCCAAATGACAAGAGACAACGGTTATTGCGTCTTCACAGAAACCTTCTTTATAGCACGAATGTTCTGATTATTATTATTGTACATACAATAATTTTCTAACTGGAAATGAAAAACGGACAAAGACGTATGAATTTGGGACCTTTTTGACAGTTCAGGGTATCATGTCATGCCTTATGAGAGAATAGGACTGCTACCATATTGGGTGTGTGCCAAATGCTCGAAGTGTCTCTTCCATCGGACGTCTAGCTCGTACACCTTAGTGGATTTGAGATTCACGCGTGAACGACCAATGTCTTCGTACACATATCTGGACCTAAAAAAAACAAGGGCTACTCCTCAAAGGCACCTGTAGCGGTGCATCGGGAGTAGCCCTATGTTCTTAGGAAACTCGCACGACAATTTGTTCATTCTCTACGTCAACCGTGAGTTGTTGAACCTCTGAGTGGTCGAGTAGTAGATCTGAAATTTGGTCTTCAACTTGGTCTTGAAGCACCCGGCGTAGCGGTCGCGCACCAAATGCGGCGCTATATCCCATTTTCGCGAGTTTCTTCTTTGCGTCATCGGTCATGATGAGGGTCATTTGTTGTTCGCTGAGACTGTCCTGCAGTTCTTTCACCATCGTATCGACAATGTGCACCAAGTCAGGTTCCCTAAGGGCGTTGAACTCAATGACGGCATCAAACCGATTCAAAAACTCTGGTTTAAAGAAAGCACCCAGAGATGCCAGATGGTTCTGTGCTTGACTTGCGTCTACATCGACACCGAATCCAACCGTGCTCTTCCGTTCCATCACACCTGCGTTACTGGTCATGATGATTACCGTGTCATTAAAGCGAATGGTCCGTCCTTGACTGTCGGTGAGTCTGCCGTCCTCCATAATTTGAAGAAACATATGTTGTACATCCGGGTGAGCCTTTTCGATTTCATCCAACAAAATCAGGCTGTATGGACGCCGACGCACTTGTTCAGTGAGTTGACCAGCTTCGTCATATCCAACGTACCCCGGAGGGGATCCAATGAGCTTAGACACCGAATGCTTCTCCATGTACTCACTCATATCGAGACGAATCATGGATTCTTTCGTTCCAAACAATTCCTCCGCAAGGCACTTGGCGAGTTCTGTCTTACCAACGCCTGTGGGGCCTACAAAGAGAAACGAACCTATTGGCCGGCGAGTAGTCTTGAAACCTGCACGACCCCGTCGAATGGCTTTGGCCACTTTCTTAACTGCTTCTTGTTGGCCGATCACTTTGCTGGATAGGCGATTTTCAAGATCCTTTAACTTGGCCTGTTCAGCCTCTTGCAGTTTCTGCACCGGAATGCCGGTCTTCTCCTCAATGATTTGCTGGATGTCTGCAAGTTTAACTTCAGTTTTGCCACTTACCTTGTCGGCTGTTTGAATCTCAGCTTGCAGTTGCGTTTCCTCGTCACGCAACTTCGCTGCAAGCTCGTAGTTTTCATGCTTAGTTGCTTGTTCCTTCTTGTGCGCTACTTGCTTCAGACGAGCTTCCAGGTCAAATGGATTGTGATCTCCTAAGCGCAAGTTTACTTTCGACCCCGCTTCATCCATTAAGTCAATCGCCTTATCTGGCAGATAGCGATCTTGGATATATCGGCTCGACAAAACTACACATGCGCGAATCGCTTCGTCTGTGTAAGACACCTTGTGGAACGACTCATACTGCGAGCGAATGCCTTTCAAAATGGCGATGGCCTCATCCACGGATGGCTCGTTGACCATGACCGGTTGGAAACGACGTTCAAGCGCTGCATCCTTCTCTATCACTCGGTATTCTTTTAAAGTCGTCGCACCAATCACCTGTAGATCACCGCGGGCCAGTGCAGGCTTAAGAATGTTTCCTGCATCCATTGAACCTTGAGCCGATCCAGCTCCCACAAGCAAGTGAATTTCGTCAATGAAGAGAATGACGTCTGTTCGCTCACCAAGTTCAGCTATCAAACCTTTCATACGTTCTTCAAACTGTCCGCGAATACCAGTGTCTGCTACAAGCGATGCAACGTCGAGACTGTAGACTTGCTTGTTTTGCAACTTGGACGGAACTTGTCCCTCAGCAATTTTCAATGCAAGCCCTTCTGCAATCGCAGTTTTCCCTACGCCAGGTTCACCTATGAGTACCGGGTTGTTCTTGTTACGACGATTCAAAATTTCAATCACTCGAGCCACCTCTTTGTCACGTCCAACCACTGGGTCAATCTTACCTTCTGCCGCCAGACGAGAAATGTCCCGCCCAAACTCGTCCACAAAACCACTGCCGCCAACCCCAGGTTGAGTTTGCGGCATGTTGGCCTTACCAACACCCGGTATCCCGAAATCTTTTAAGAGCTCCTCAAATGGGAATCCATTTGTCAACCCTCCAAATGGAGAAGCCCCCACCGGACGCTTGAGTTGATCTCCGACTTTGCTGTAGCAATCGGAACAAAGGTGAAGATCTCTGACCTGCCCATTGATTTGCAGGCGCATCCCATAACTCGCTTGGTTCACTTTACAGTGTTCACAACGCATCACTTGCTCCTCCTTATATCGTCAACATTCATACTTTGTTTAGTTTCTTGGCTATGCCTTTAACTTTGATTAACTTTGACCTTTATCGGGCTAAAAAAGAAAGTCTGACTTTGACTTTCCTTGACCATTATAATCAATCCATCATTTCTTGGCAAGTGCCTATAAGTGATGTTCTCACTCGTATCGTTGAAAGGGTGACCTCGACCCAGGACAGGCATTTTGCCAAGGAGCTTGGTTTAACTAAGGGAAACAACGTTTTCGATGTAGTCTTAATTGACGATAAGGGAATAATGAATAGTATTGAATCATCATGCAGGGAGAAACGAGGTGCTTGAGTGACGATTCGCGTGGCGTATATCGTATTGAGTGATTGTTTTGATCTGTATTCCTATATGATGGTTGCTTGGATCATCGGCTTGCAAAAGCGATACAAGACAATCGCCTTGCAGAAGTCCGCAAGCAGCTTGAGTATAAGTGCAAGTGGTACAGCGTGAGGTTGATGATCGCGGATAGGTTCTATCCATCATCGAAGCGTTGTTTAGACTGCGGGCACAAGAAAACAGACTTGAAGCTGTCTGATAGGATGTACCGCTGTTCTGAATGTGGCATGACAATGGATAGAGACTTGAACGCGGCCATCAATCTCAAGCAATATGGAATGCGCGAACTGTCAGCATAAACGACGACACGCATATGTACCGATTCGTTGGTCGGGAGTTTAAGCCCTTGGAGCGTCACATAAACGAGAGTAGCCACGGCGAAATCGGACGCGACGAATTGGGAAAAGAGCGAAAACTATCAAGGTTTTATAAGTCTTTTGCAACGGTATAGACTTTTCACCGATTATAGCTTTTTTAGTGTTTCGAATCCTTGAGCGCATCGTGTTTAACCAGATACTCCCCTTGGTTCTTTTCAAAGCATGATGATGTACGATGTGCTGAGTCGCCTTCTCTTTCGTGATAGACACGATGATTTGTTTAAAACGTGGTTTAAATCCATATGTTTGTGTCCATCCTATGACTAGCTAAGCTAGATGGGGTGGGCATGATGCGTGTGAAACATGAACCAGCGGCGCGCTTGCGTGTTCTAATGGCGGAACGAGACGTGAATGTGAATGAACTTGCGGATAGATCCGGGGTAAGTTGTGCAACTGTAACGGCGTTACGAACTGGAAGGGTCCGCAAACCTCAAAATGAAACTGCTTATCGGATAGCTCGAGCTTTAGGTGCCAAAGTAGATAGTATATGGCCTGATATTTGAGAATTTGCAACTTCTAACGAAATCGCGTGTAATCGTGGAATTTAGGGTGGAATCCGGTATACATATGGCATCGGCATGCGCCGTAAGATACATGCCTAAATGCGCTGCCGATAAATCGAGTATGAAGAATATTTTTGACCCCGGTTGGATGGAGTTTCCTTTCCGAATGATGTAGTACGTCATTCAAAGGAGGAGGAAGATGTATGCTGATTGGCTTGGTGGTTGTGGTGATGGTGATCGCTTCACTGTTCGGTATGTTAGCCAAAGTGGCATCGTCTGATGAGTAACGAATAAATCAGTGATAAAGATTTCATTACGAGTTGCATCAAAATCTCGTTCCGAAATGGATATATAAGGGGTATTTTACTGTAGAACAATGAACAATCCAGTGGGTATACTATGCATATGAGCTGGTATCTGAATGACTTTAACGTGATGTTGTCTTGGACACTACTTGTCGCTATGGTATTGGCAACGATCTTTGTGTTAAGGCAATTAAAACGTAAATGGCCACAGAGATTTCCACTGTGGATTGGATTCTTCACATCGACGTTGGTTGTTTTTTTTTCAATAGTTGCATGGGTCGTCGGCAGTATCTATCTCTAAAGCATGCAAAGATCGCCACAAAGACGTGGCGATCTTTGCATTTCGTAGAATGGCACATCAAATACACTATATGCAGCGCCATCACGATGCTACTACCGCTACTTATGTTCTCATTATAACCGTAAATATTGAATTCTAACCCTTATTTAAAATATTTACCCTACGCAAATCTTGCGTAGGGTAGGGTGACCATGGAGAAAATATGCATTCTAGAAGGGGGGGACCCGTCTTTCATCGCCGTCTCCAGAGTTTTTTCTCTTCGATTTCCGGTTTCTGGGCTATAGAAACAAACTGGGCAACAGACCGCGTCGATTCTTCGAAATACTGCCGGACGTATTCTTCGGCTACATTGGCGATAAATAGGTCGCATTCGTGATCGAGGTCAGGCCCTTTAAGTTCGATTCCAGTTTGCATGCGAGCAATTTCGGAAACCAGCATTTCGACTCTTCTATACGTGTCTTTAGGAATGGTGACCACCGGATTAAAAAACATCAGCCAAACACTCCTTTTCTCAAACTGTATTGAGACCGATAAGCATATCCTGGCGCTGCTGTTGCGAGCACTCGCGGACAACGCACCGCGAGCCGTAGGAGGACTGCTGTCGTGTTTGCCTTGTCTCGCCCGAGTGCAAGGGCGAGACCATCGATACGTCGCCACTCTGTTCTTTCGAATCGGATAGGGAACCGCTTGGTCCGTTCCCATTTGTCCGGTAAAAGCTCATCAAGGTTCTGGTTGTCTTCGTGGCCGATCCACATCCGGTCACCTCGTGCGTAGTCTCTCCACATGTAAGGTGACAGATGATTGATGGTTGGCATGTCGTCCAGCGCGGTGAGCGCAATGCGGCGTCCCGTATCTCCGTCCGAGCCACATCTAAGGAAAATGGTGATGTCGTGAACAAGCTCGAAATCAACCAGTGAAATCGTTGGTTTCGTTTGAATCTTCTTGTCTACTCTGCCCCCCATACGCCACTCCTCCAGCATTGAAATTTCGAAAAATGTCCGGGACTCAGTCCCACAGTCCCACGCCTTCCCTTCCATGGACTCTCCACTCATGAAGTGCTCAAGGTATACTCAATGACTAAAGTAGCTCTATCGGGTCCCATTCATCAGCATCGTCTGTGACGTTGAGATTTTGCCCCTCCGGCGCTTGCATGATTGGGGAGAAGGATTGCATCTGAATGGGGCTTTGAGGGCTTAGAGAAGCCGCGATGAGTCGTTTTACCCCACCTGAGAAATTCGTCCACTGGTCGACAGCTGCGAGCAACTGTGCCTGAAACGGATCCTCAATGTTGAAAGACACCGTACGATTAATGATGGAACATTTGGCACTATCTCGACGCGGCTTTCGATTTGGCATTGATGGTCACTCCCATTTCCCGAAATGCAACCGCATTAGCGAATAGGGCATCCGGATGAATCTCTATTTTGTCTTGATACGTTTGGAGATGGGCTGCAAGCGTTTCTTTACCTCCGACCAGGACGATTGGTCCAAGCGGGCGCAGGAGTCGTCCAAGATCTGCGATGAGGACGCGAGCGAACTGCGCTTCTGTTCCTCGGAATGTCTCGAATCCGTAATCAAGGGAGTCAGAGTCTTTGTCAATCCATCGCCCATTGAGCATGGTGACGTAGTTGACCGTCCGGCTCCCGATATCTACAACGTGGAATCGGTCACGGCGGGTTCGACCGATATGCCAAGCAGCTGCAGCCCCTTCTGCAGCGACTTCTACGCGTTCGATAGTGAATCGTTTTTTCACCCCATTCACCGTCAGCTCGTGTTCACCGGTTAAGAGCTCGCGCATACGCTGTTTATCTGATTCTATGTGATACTTAAGAGGAAGGCCGGTGATAAGTGTTACACGCGCGTCTGGATGCGTTAGACGATGGATGGCGGTCAGCGTAAGGATCTTTGTGTCCGTATGCGCTTTGTATGCGGTCATCATTTGTGTGCCATCTTCTGATTCTTCAGCTGCGATACGGCCGATGAAGTATCGCTCAGCTTTGTATAAGACGTCGAATTCATCAATACCAAGTTCACGTCCATTTCGAAGCTCCCTATGCGCTCCGAGCGCCGCCCGGAAATAGAGGCGTTCATGCTCGCTGACGCCTTTTACGCCACTTCGACCGCAGTCGACGCTGATGATGGTCCCCATAGTAATTACCTCCCTGCGTGCTCATTGACTACACATTGAGAGGATATGCTTGTCTGCTTGTCCACTATTCTTGGATATTAAAGTAAATATTAAATACAGGGATGCAGGATAAAACGTATCTAGGCTCTCAAAAGCGCAGCGTTTGATTGAATCGGAGATCAAGCTGGTGATTGTTAAAATACGAGTGTGACAATGAAACTTAGGAAGTTCGCTTGTAAACTGATATGGCTTGGAACGACTTCGCCTGATATTCAATGGTTCTTAGAAGTATGGAGGATAGGATCAATCCATAGATTTATCGGCCGCTGTATAGGGGGCCCTTCAAGAGGATGTATGCTGGTGGGTTACTAAACGCGACTAAGAGTGTGTAAAATATTTTGTGTAAACTCCCAATCCCCAAAAGGGAGTATGAGATTGGGAGGACATAAGAGTGACTAAGGTTTCAAAAGAACAGCTCAGAAAGTT
>NZ_JBHUCX010000029.1:0-111371 GCF_042678105.1 Alicyclobacillus fodiniaquatilis | reverse complement strand
GAGGATACTTGGAGGGAGACTTCCTGGGAAAGTAGGACGTTGCCAGGCGAGAGAGAAGAAAGCCCCCTGTGCGCCACGAGATGTGGTGGCAGGGGGCTTTTTGTTATGCAGAAAAGCCTTGTAAGTCAATGATCAACCCATGAAATTTACTCGCTTTTGTGCATTGCTTATTTTGATACGGGGAAGCATGTCTATAACAATAATTATTAAATTCTGTCTATATGGAGGAAATGTGTCTGTTTAGGTTCGTCAGAGTCTCCTTTTACATATTGCGTTGACACCCCTATAGGGCGTTGCTATACTGCATTCAATATTTTCGGCCTAGACAAGACGGGTCAGGAGAATTACGGGAGGGACTGTGATGACGGATCGCTTTGAGACAAAATTTGCACAAGAGGGTCTGACGTTTGACGATGTGCTCTTGTTGCCAGCACATTCCAAAGTTTTGCCGCGGGATGTCGATGTCAGCACGCAATTGACGACAGATATTCGATTGAATACGCCAATCATCAGCGCAGCGATGGACACGGTGACAAATGCAACGATGGCAGTGGCTATGGCACGTGAAGGCGGCATCGGCATCATTCACAAAAACATGAGCATTGAAGAACAAGCTGAAGAGGTGGATCGCGTCAAGCGGTCGGAGAGTGGGGTCATTACGAATCCCATTTTTTTAACGCCTGAACACCCGATTCGCGATGCTGAAGGACTGATGGCGAAGTATCGGATTTCTGGTGTGCCGATTGTCGCAGATGGCACACAGCGCTTGGTTGGTATCATCACAAACCGTGATCTCCGTTTTGAACGCAACTATAATCGACCGATTGGTGAAGTGATGTCGAGTGGCAATCTGGTGACAGCGCCAGTTGGTACGACTTTGCTCGACGCCAAGGAGATTTTACGCAAACACAAGATCGAAAAACTCCCGCTTGTCGATGAAGCTGGCAATCTGCGAGGTCTGATCACGATTAAGGACATCGAGAAAGCCCGTCGTTTCCCGAATGCTGCAAAAGATGTACATGGCCGCTTGTTGGTCGGTGGCGCCGTGACGGTGTCCGCAGAGTTCACTGACAGGGTTGCAGCGCTCGTGGAGGCACAAGCGGACGTCATTGTCATTGATACGGCGCACGGGCACTCAGAGAGCGTGTTAGAGGGCATACGCGAGGCTCGTCGCCGCTATCCGGACGTGCAGTTGATTGCTGGCAATGTCGCGACTGGCGAAGGCACACAGGCGTTGATCGACGCCGGCGTGAATGCAGTGAAAGTCGGGATCGGGCCGGGATCAATCTGTACCACGCGCGTTGTCGCCGGCGTCGGTGTACCGCAAGTGACGGCCATCTACAATTGTGCTGCTGTCGCTAGGCGGGCTGGCATCCCTGTCATTGCTGATGGGGGCATCAAATATTCTGGGGATATCGTCAAAGCGATTGCCGCTGGTGCAAGCACGGTCATGGTAGGCAGCCTCTTGGCTGGTACGGAAGAGAGCCCAGGCGAGGTAGAAATTTATCAAGGACGTCAATTCAAGGTCTATCGCGGCATGGGATCCATCGGCGCGATGAAGGCGGGCAGCGGCGCGCGTTATTTCCAAGGTGGCGAAGGCGGCGAAACGAAGAAACTCGTGCCGGAAGGCATTGAAGGACGCGTGGCCTATCGCGGGCCGGTCAATGAAATTCTGTATCAGATGGTCGGCGGCTTGAGGTCTGGTATGGGTTACTGTGGTGCGCCGGACATTCAAACGCTGCAGAATGAAAGTCAATTTGTCCGGATTACGGCGGCTGGATTGCGCGAAAGTCATCCACACGACGTGCAAATTACAAAAGAGTCACCCAATTATAGTGTTTGAGCGTATTTCTTGGGGTGACAGGCGCAAGCTAGTGTACTAGAATCAAGGTTGGCGAAGAAATGACTGCCGGACTCATTAGGTATCATAAGTGCAACAACTAGATTGGCTCGACGTAAGGAGGCAGGTCATATGGCGAAGACAGGAACGGATCTTGTCAAACGTGGTATGGCAGAAATGCAAAAGGGTGGCGTCATCATGGACGTCATCAATGCGGAACAGGCGAAGATCGCCGAAGCAGCAGGTGCTTGCGCTGTCATGGCACTTGAACGTGTTCCATCTGACATTCGCGCTGCAGGTGGCGTCGCGCGCATGGCTGACCCAACCATCGTAGAAGAGGTGATGAACGCAGTTTCCATCCCAGTGATGGCAAAATGCCGGATCGGCCACATCGTGGAAGCCCGCATTCTGGAAGCGCTCGGCGTTGATTACCTCGATGAGAGCGAGGTCTTGACACCGGCTGACAACAAGTATCATGTCGACAAGTCGAAATTCACCGTGCCATTTGTCTGTGGCGCGCGCGATCTCGGCGAAGCCCTCCGTCGCATCGGCGAAGGCGCGTCCATGATTCGCACCAAAGGCGAACCGGGAACAGGGAACATCATTGAGGCTGTGACGCACATGCGCATGATGCAATCGCAGATTCGCCAAGTGCAAAATATGTCCGAGGACGAACTCTACGCTGAAGCAAAGAACATCGGCGCTCCCTTGCACTTGCTGAAGGAAGTGCAAGAAAGTGGCGGATTGCCAGTTGTCAACTTTGCTGCTGGTGGGGTAGCGACACCTGCGGACGCAGCTTTGATGATGGAGCTTGGCGCAGACGGCGTATTTGTCGGATCCGGCATCTTCAAGTCGGATAACCCGGAGAAATTTGCACGTGCAATTGTACAAGCAACCACCCATTATCAGGATTACGCGCTGTTGGGCGAGTTGTCCAAAGATCTGGGTACGGCGATGAAGGGCATTGATTTGAACACGTTGCGTGATGAGGATCGGATGGCAACGCGCGGTTGGTAATCAACAGATAAAAAGGGGATCAAATCGGATGAAAGTTGGCGTAATCGCGGTTCAGGGGGCATTTCGAGAACATATTCGCGTGCTCCGGGAGCTTGGCGCGGACGCCGTCGAAGTGCGCCGAGCAGAACAACTAGAAGATGCGGACGCTGTGATCATCCCTGGTGGGGAGAGCACGGCGATCGGCAAGCTGATGCGCACATACGACTTAATGGAGCCGGTTAAAGCGCTCGGCCAAGCGGGCAAGCCGGTGTTTGGCACGTGTGCCGGGATGATTGTGCTCGCCAATCGCATTTCAGGCGGCGAGGCGACACATCTCGGGCTCATGGATGTCGAGGTCAATCGAAACTCATTTGGACGGCAAAAGGAGAGCTTCGAGGCTGATCTGGACATGGCGGTACTGGGTGATGAACCATATCCAGCTGTGTTCATTCGTGCACCACATATTGAGTCAATCGGTGCAGAAGTGGAAGTTTTGGCGACATACGAAGACAGAATCGTCGCCGTACAGCAAGGCAACTTGCTGGCAGCATCCTTCCATCCCGAATTGACAGGTGATGTGCGCTTGCATGACTACTTTTTAAGCTTGGCAAAACGATCTTAATAGACCAGAACCGCCTCTGTTCAGAAGGTGGGCAGCCTTGTGTTGTCTGCTTTTGCGCAGGGGCGGTTTCTTATATTGCATACAACATGCTATGCTTTGTACAACCATTTCAGACGAATGAGGTGCCAGCATGCTTGACATCCGTGCCATACGGCAAAATCCAGACGCGTTCAAGACGGGTCTTGCGCGGAAGAAGGTAGATTCGAGCGTCATAGACAATTTACTGCTTGCTGATGAAGCATGGCGATCCAATTTAAGTGAGACAGAGCGGTTAAAGAACCTGCGCAACACGACATCTGAGGCCATTGCTCGCAAGAAGAAGCAAGGCGAAGATGCCACAGAAGATATCGCCCAAATGAAGCAGGTTTCGAATCGCATTAAAGAACTGGACGATGAGGTGCGCACGCAGGAAGAACAGGTGCGCGAGATTTTGCTTACGCTGCCAAACGTGCCACACGCATCCGTGCCAGAAGGCGCGTCAGAGGATGACAATCCGACTGTACATACCTGGGGCAACATCCCCACACTCACCTTTACGCCAAAGCAGCACTGGGAAATCGGCGAAGAACTCGGCATTGTGGACAGCGAGCGGGCTGTGAAAATCACGGGATCGCGCTTTGTTTTATATAAAGGACTTGGCGCCCGCTTGGAGCGCGCCTTGGCCAGCTTTATGATCGATCTGCATACAGACAAGCACGGCTATACCGAGGTTTTCCCGCCGTTTATCGCCAATGAGGAGAGCCTCATCGGCACAGGCAACCTGCCCAAGTTTGACGACGAGATGTTTAAACTCGAAGGGCTGCCGTATTACCTGATTCCGACGACAGAAGTGCCTTTGACCAACTACTATCGCGACGAGATTCTAGCCGCTGATCAACTGCCAGTGAAATTGACCGGCTACAGCGCTTGCTTCCGTTCCGAAGCCGGATCGGCCGGTAAAGATACACGCGGTTTGATCCGCCTGCATCAGTTCCAGAAGGTTGAATTGGTCAAGCTGGTACAACCGGAGGTTTCCTATGAGGCGCTGGATGAACTCGTCAAAGAATGTGCAGCCGTGCTGGAAGCGTTGGAATTGCCATACCGCGTGATTGAGATTTGCACGGGCGATCTCGGTGCCAAAGACGCGAAGAAGTTCGACATTGAGGTTTGGTTGCCTGGCGCCGAGACGTATCGGGAAATCAGCTCATGTACCAACTTCGAGACCTTTCAAGCCCGTCGGGCAAATTTGCGTTTTCGGCGCGATGATACATCAAGACCGGAGTTCGTGCATACGCTCAATGGGTCGGGATTGGCTGTGGGACGTACCGTGGCAGCCATCCTCGAGAACAATCAGCAAGCAGATGGCAGTGTACGCATACCGAAGGCCCTGGTGCCGTATATGGGCGGTGTAGAGGTGATTCCGGCGGTGAGCGAGGCGTAATCGCGTAAGCACAGACCCATGTGCCGTTGTGCGCGCTTGTTTGTCAGGCGCGCATGAGGTGGCATCACGGGCGCTGATTTCATATGTAGGATAGACCGGACTGCGATGCGTGGTGCGTTGCCGTACCAGCAGCCATCATGAAAGTGGCAGTCAATCGAAGCATCGCGATGATGTACATGACGATACTGTATTATTTTCAAGGTAGGAGGGGACTCATGCGCATTTCGCATGTGAGTTTGCAGTTGACGGCTGACGATTTGAATCAGTGGGTGCAAGAACTTGCGCCTGATGTGAAGTTGCGGATTAGCGAGATACGCGAAGATGGCGTCCACGGGCAGCTGAAGTTTTTGATGTGGTACGTCGATTTTGTCGCGCGGCCGCATTGCTATCGGGATAGGGAAGAGATAGCTGTGGAGATCTCTGCGCGAAAACTGGTCCCCATTCCTGCTGCGATCGTCCAACGTCAGTTGGAAGAGGCGATGAAGGATGCGCCGCAGGGTATTGAGGTGTTGCGGCAAGTGCTGAAGCTGCATGTGCCGAGTTTGTTGGAGCCGCTGAATATTGGGCTGAATGTGCGGGATTTTACGTGTCGGGATGGACGGTTGCTGATTAATGTGGATGATTGTGAGCTGCCGTTTTTGAAGGGGAAGATGGGATTGCCGATACGGGATGTGGGGGTGTGAGGTAGAGATAAGGTAGCGGATGAGGAGTGATGGCAGCGCGGTTAGAGCGGTGAGGAACGGTGGTTGGAGAATTGTGGATTTTGGGCAGTTGTGTATTGAATTGGTGTGTGGGAACGGGTAGAATAAAGGGACGTTGATTGATGTGCACCCGTAGCTCAGTCGGATAGAGCGGTGGTTTCCTAAACCGCGTCTCGCGGGGGTTCGAATCCCTCCGGGTGCGCCAAAAAACACTCCAACCACGCGAATCTCTGGATATCCAGAAATTCGCGTGGTTTTGTCTTTATTGGCATTTTCTCTCCCAACATTCATATCTCTCGCCCACTTGACACACCAATGTTACAATCATATACAATGGTACGTATACCCGATTTGAAACGTTTCGATTTTTGGAGGAATACGGATGGCTACACTCAAGGACGTTGCCAAATTGGCTGGAGTCTCCATTGGCACAGCGTCAAGCGCGTTAAATAGATACGCTGGCGTCAAAGACTCCACAAGGAAAAAGGTGTTGGAGGCAGCTTCGCTATTGAATTACAGACCGAATGGCGCAGCACGAGATCTCAAAACCCAAAAAACCGACACGATTGCTGTCTTCCTGCATGACTTGGCAGGGCCATTTTACTCTGAACTCATCAGAGGAATTCAAGATGTTGCAGATGAGTATGAGTATGCCACCATTGCGAGCAGAGGGGGGAAAGGAAGAAACACGACGTGGACTCGACTATTACTAGAAGGTCGGGTAGATGGCGCCATCGTTTTGGATCCAACCGTCCCTGATGAAGTGATTCGATCCACGGTGGGTCCTACTCTTCCAATTGTTCTTTTGGATCGCATTCTTGATACGCCTTACTGTCTGTATGTCGCGGCGGATCACGAGGGAGGGGCTTATCAGGTCACCAGGCATCTGTTGGAGACTGGCATGAGGCGAGTTGCCTTTGTATCAGGTCCTGCAGATTCCCATGACAGTAATTTGAGATTCAAAGGATACCAGAGGGCGCTCAAGGAATTTGGAATTGAAACAGATCACGGGTTGATATTTCACGGCGATTTTACAGAGAGAAGTGGGGAGTTAGTCGCAAGGGCGATGCTGTCGTGCAATGAGTTGCCTGAAGGGGTTTTTGCGGCAAATGACGAGATGGCATTGGGGATCATACACGGTTGCGAGTCTAGCGAAATTAGAGTGCCAGATCAGATGGCGGTTGTTGGCTTTGACGACATTACCGTCGCGTCATATATAAATCCCGCATTGACAACCGTTCGGCAACCGATGTATGAACTCGGTGGAGCTGCAGCTCGAAATCTTTTCCGGGCGATTCGAGGCGACAAGGACATACCACCCGTCATATTGCCGACGCAGTTGATTTTACGTGACTCATCCAGGTTTTATGCACGCGGGGGAGAGGGGCATAATTTACCAGTCAACGTGTAATCCTTTTTTGTATTGATATATATGTAGGACAAGTGATACTATTATCACTACAGAATTTGAATCGTTTCAATTCGCAGATTTGTAAACGCTGTCGCGTCGATCCCGGTTAGATTCGCAGATAGGCGTCCAATGTCTGCCACTGTTCCATTATGGGATAGTTTTGAAACGTTTCAAAACTAAAACGTTTCAAATGCCGGATTTGGGGTGCTTTGTTGGATAGTTACAAAATTGAGGCGTTTCATTGAAAGGTGGTGTTGTTTCATACAGGGTTGCGCAAGCGTGTGAGCAATTGCCCTGTTGTTTGTATCGATTGATTTGAGCGTAGCCAAAATCCAAGTGCATGAGAACCAGGGGGTTAATAAAAACATGGCAAAGAAAAGAACACTACTCGGTATTGGCGCAGTTGTTGTGGCTTTGGGCATCTCGGGATGTTCGACTGCGGCTGGAAATGGTACTTCTGCAACAAAAAATACGGGCGCGGCTTCGACAACGACTTCGAATTCCGTACTGACGCTCGGCGGGCCTGTCCAAGGCTCTTACACCAGCAAGAATTTTAACCCGTTTGTCCCTACGAGTATCGACACGAAGGGTACGGTTTATGAATCGATGTTTTACGTCGATGTAGTGAACAATAAAACATGGTCACTGCTGGGGACAAAATACGCTTGGTCTAAGGGTTCTACGGTCCTGACCGTCCAGCTTCGCCACGGGGTAAAGTGGTCTGACGGCACGCCGTTTACGGCCAAAGACGTTGCATACACCTTCAATATCATCAAGAAATACCCAGCGGCGGATCAGAACGGTGTGTGGAATATTCTAAAGTCTGTCCAAGTGGTGAATCCATATACGGTTCAGTTTACGCTGAAAAAACCCGATGTTCCAGATGCGACCCATATCCTGGAACAGCCGATTGTGCCGCAACATATATGGTCAAAAGTCCAGGGCGATGTCACGAAGTCGCTGAATTCGGATCCTGTAGGTACTGGACCTTATGTGCTAAGCCAGTTCAGCCCGCAGGCCGTATTCTTCAAAGCGAATCCAAACTATTGGGGTGGCAAGCCGGCAGTAAACGAGATAAAGATTCCGGTGTTCAGTACCAATGAGGTCGGCATCATGGCCATTGAGGATGGTCAAGTAGATTGGGGCGGTACGCCGATTCCGGGTATCCAGAAACAATTTATCAGCAAAGATCCCGCCCACAATCATTACTGGTATCCCACGACGAGTAACGTGTTGTTATACACCAATCTCAGTGATCCCGCGCTTCAGAATCTCGCAGTGCGGCAAGCGGTCAGCGCTGCAATAAATCGCGAGCAATTGTACACGTTGGCTGAAAACGGGTTCGAACCTGTGGCAACCCCGACAGGGCTGTTATCTAGTCAATTGAGTTTCCAGGATCCAAGTCTTCCGAAATCCGAGAAGACCTTTACGTTCAGTCCATCCCAGGCAGAGAAGGATCTGACTGCAGCTGGTTACCAAAAGGACAGTTCTGGATACTTTGCGAAGGATGGCAAGGAATTAAATTTCACCATAACCACAGTCGCGGGTTGGACGGATTATGATCAAATTGCATCGATGATCGCGCAAAACTTGAAAACGGTTGGGATCAAGGCCACTGTCCAAGAAGGTCAATACAATTCGGTATCTGCCAATCTCACCAATCACAAGTATCAATTGGCAGTGATGGCTTCAAATTCGGGACCTGGACCGTATTTCTTCTATGAAGGTTTGTTAGACCCGAACGGCACAACAGACTATGAGGGTTATCAAAACCCTGCGACCACTTCTTTGTTAAAACAGTATGCTGCTGCGACGACGACGGCAGCACAGAAGAAAATCGCCTATAAGCTGGAGGATATTGTCGCAGGGGACTTGCCATCCCTCCCGTTGCTCCAAGCGGCTTCGTGGTATGACTATAACACCACGCGCTTTACAGGTTGGCCAAGTAAGCAAAATCCGTATGCTGATCCGATGCCAGGTGGCATGGATGAAGGGATTATCTTGACCCATCTCAAGCCCGTGAAATAACGCCTCGTTGCCCGGAGAAATAAGGTTTTCATTCCGCGATGTAGGGTTGCTGTTCATTTCAGCGCCCTACATCGCGTATCGTGATCGGGCGTATTTGGTAGATATGTTGCAGTGTGTGAAAATGCGCAAGGTTAAAGGAGGGAACAGCGATGTCCTATATTTTGAAGCGTGTTGGCACCTTTGTTTGGATGCTGTGGGTTGCGACCACGCTCAATTTTATTATCCCTCGTATGATGCCAGGGAATCCGGCTGAGGCTATATATGGGAAGTTCCAAGGACAGCTATCTCCATCCGCTTTGAAGGCGATGGAGATTCAATTCGGCGTAAATACGGGTGTTCCGCTTTGGAAGCAGTATCTCACCTACTTATGGAATATGCTGCATTTGAATTTTGGGGTTTCGTACAATTACTATCCTACAAAGGTATCGACCATCATCGCTCAATCTTTGCCGTACACGATTGGTTTGGTTGGCATTTCTTTGGTCATCGCTTTTGCTGTCGGGACCTTGTTGGGCATTTATGGGGCTTGGAGACGCAATGGCAAACTGGATTCCATCCAATCGCCCGTGCTGCTTTTTTTTCAGTCGATCCCGGCATTCTGGCTTGGTCTAGTAATGCTATTTTATTTCGGTTTTATCAAAGGATGGTTTCCTTACAGTCACGCATATTCGGATGGTGCAACGCCATCCTTAACATGGGGCTTTATCAGTGACTTGTTGTGGCATGCAACATTGCCTGGCTTGGCCCTCATATTGACCGGCCTCGGTGGCTGGATGTTGGGTATGAGAAACATGATGGTGCAAACGCTTGGCGATGATTACATCACGTTTGCGGAAGCCAAGGGCGCGCCGCAAAGAACTTTGATGCTTCGGTATGCGGCTCGGAACGCGATACTTCCGAATTTCACTGGATTTGGGCAATCCCTGGCTGCTGTCATTGCAGGATCAGTCCTAGTGGAGAGTATATTTTCCTATCCTGGAATCGGATATGCGTTGCAACAGGGGATTCTCGCTGAGGACTATCCCTTGATCCAAGGTATTTTTCTAATTATCGCAGCGGTCACGCTGTTCGTGAACATGATTGTTGACATTCTGTACGTTCGCTTAGATCCGCGTGTTAGAGGTGGGGGGGACGCAGTGTGAGCACAACCCAAGTCGGTACCAATTCGGCGCAGAACAGCCGATCGAACGCGAGACGTAAGAGATTTGCAACGCTCGGTGTCTTCTTCAAAAACGGGAAGGCAACGTTTGGCATCGTGCTCATCGCCTTATTTGCTTTAGTTGCGATTTTCGCACCTTTGTTAACGCATGTCGATCCACAGGCGATTGTGGGTCAACCAAATCAGGCGCCGAATGGGCAGTTTTGGTTCGGAACGACAAACGAGGGACAAGACATTTGGAGTCAATGGGTCTGGGGAACGCGCACATCGCTGTATGTGGGTATTGTCGCTGGGGCGATCTCGACCGTCATTGCGGCATTCATCGGTATACTCGCCGGTTATAAAGGTGGATGGATAGACTATCTATTGAACCAGTTGATTCAAATCTTTCTTGTTATCCCTGGGTTTCCGTTGATTATTGTGATTTCGACTTACGTGCATAACGTGGGGCCCAATGTGTTTATTCTGGTGATTGGTCTCACTTCATGGTCGTATGGGGCACGTATGAAACGCGCACAAGCACTGACCTTTGCGCAAAGGGACTTTGTCTTGGCTGCAAAGTTATCAGGTATGGGTGACCTTCGTATTGTAATGACGCAAATTTTCCCGAACATGTTGTCGTTCATATTTAACACCTTCATCTTCGCTTGTGTAGGATCTATTCTGGCCGAAGCTGGATTAGAAGTGTTGGGAATCGGCAGCCAGAGTGTAGAGAGTTGGGGCGGTATATTGAACGGAGCACTCCAGAACGGCGCGTTATTGAGCGGCGCGTGGTGGTGGTTCATTCCACCTGGATTGTCGATTGCGCTCGTTGGGTTAGGGTTTACGTTCATTAACTTTGCATTAGATGAAGTCGCCAATCCGCGTTTAAGAAAACCGCCCAAAATCAAGAAACGCCGGACTGCGGAGGTGAGCGCATGAGCCGAACACCAGTATTAGAAGTGAACAATTTATCTGTCGGCTATGAGACAACCAAGGGTCTGCTTGAAGCGGTTCGAAAAGTGGACTTCAGCGTCTATGAAAACGAGATTGTTGGCTTGATTGGTGAGTCGGGCAGCGGGAAGTCAACGTTGGCCTATGCACTCATGCGGCTATTGAAAAATGGCGCAAAAGTGACCGGTGGATCTGTGAAAGTGCTTGGTCAAGACATCTACAATATGGATCCCGAAACGTTGCGTAAATTCCGTTGGAGCAGCATTTCTATGGTGTTCCAAAGCGCAATGAACGCGCTCAATCCGGTCATGACTGTTGAACAGCAGATCATCGATACGCTTCGTTTCCACAATCCCAATATCAGCAAAAAAGCGGCTTTCGAGGCAGCTTGTGAGTTGTTCGAACTGGTCCGCATTGATCCAAGCCGCTTGAAGAGTTATCCACACGAATTGTCTGGCGGTATGCGGCAGCGGGTGGTCATTGCCATTGCGATCGCGCTGAAACCCAAGTTCGTCATCATGGACGAGCCAACAACCGCACTTGACGTGGTCGTTCAAAAATCGATTTTGGATCAGATCATGGAGTTAAAAGAACAGCTTGGATTTTCCATATTGTTTATTAGCCATGACTTCAGTTTAGTTTCGGAGATTGCGGATCGAGTGGCCGTCATGTACAGCGGTCGATTGGTGGAAGTCGCTGATAGCGACACGCTGTCCACGCCCGAGGGGCATCATCCATATACAGAAGGGCTGATTCACGCCATTCCGCGGTTAACGGACAAGCACACCAAATTACGGGGCATTCCAGGGAACCCTCCGGCCCTAGATAAAATCCCAAGTGGGTGCGCATTCCACCCGCGATGCAAGTATGCTGAGGCCGCTTGTTTTACCGAGGCGCCACCTATCGTGAAGACGGAACATCATTCGATTGTCGAGTGTCATTTGCATGCGAAAGTAGGTGGAGCCCGTGTCTGAACAATCACTTGTCGATGTGCAAGACCTCGTTGTTCGATTCGCGGTTGGCGGGCGAGGCGGCAAACCGAGATACATCACGCCTGTTGACAACGTCAGTTTTCAAATTGGACAAAGGGAAGTATTGAGTGTCGTTGGGGAATCCGGCAGTGGAAAATCGACCATTGGCCGCGCGTTAATCCGTGCTCTCACACCTTCTCGTGGGAAAATTCATTTCAATGGTACGGACGTGACCAAGACCAAAGGTCGTGGGCTTAAAGCGTATCGTGAAGATGTACAAATGATTTTCCAAGATCCGTTTGGATCCTTGAATCCAGTAAACACGATCGAACAGCACTTGAAGTTTCCAATTCGCAAACATCAGCATCTTACTGGATCGAAATTGAGTGACAAAGTCGAGGAACTGTTAACCGTGGTCGGCCTGACTCCGGCGAACGAAGTGCGTTATAAATATCCGCACGAGTTATCTGGCGGACAACGTCAACGTATTGCCATTGCACGCGCATTGGCAGTGAATCCGAAATTTCTGGTGGCGGACGAGCCGATTTCCATGTTAGACGTATCCATCCGCGCAGATATCTTGGAATTGCTGAATCAGCTCAAGGAGAATTTTGATCTGAGTTACCTCTACATCACGCATGACCTTGCTTCAGCGCACTATTTCGGCGATAGAATCATGGTTTTGTATGGCGGACGGGTGATGGAAATCGGAGAATCCGACGAGTTGGTCAGAAATCCGAAGCATCCATACACGCACTTGTTGTTGGCTGCGACACCGGGAACGTCCACTCGCAGGAACTTGCGTGAAACAACCATTCAAGCGCCGAATCTGTTTGAGGGACGGAAAGGATGCCCATTTGCGCATCGCTGCCCGAAGGTGACGGATGTATGCAGAAAGACTGCGCCTTCTCTGTCGACAGTTGACAATGATACGCACCATGTGGCGTGCCACCATATTGACTGATTCGTTTCTGTATCTCGTCTTACGAAATGTGGGCAGGTTGGGTCTTTACGTGATCCGGCGCGGCTGACAAAAGCAAAAAGCCATTTTGGAGGGATTTATCGTGCGGATTCTGATGTTGGATATCGACTCTCTGCGGCCTGATCATCTCGGCTGTTACGGCTATCATCGCGACACGTCGCCGAACATTGATAGAATTGCGGCTGAAGGTGTGCGTTTTGAAAATTATTACACCACTGATGCGCCTTGTTTGCCGTCGCGCACGGCGCTCATGAGCGGACGCTTCGGCATCCACAACGGCGTTGTGGGACATGGCGGCACTGCAGCTGATATTCGCCACGAAGGGCCATCTCGTGAATTTCGGGATAAACTCGCACATGAAAGTCTGCCAGCGTTTATCCGCACACTTGGGCTTCGCACTGCGCTTATCAGCCCATTTGGGGAACGGCATTCCTCCTGGAATTTCTATGCGGGATTCAATGAAATGTACAATACCGGGAATTTTGGTATGGAGTCGGCGGAAGAAGTGACACCGACCGTGCTCCGCTGGATTGAGGGAAATGCAGCGGCGGACAACTGGTTTCTGTACGTGAATTATTGGGACCCACATACACCGTATCGCGTGCCGGAAGCGTTTGGTGATCCATTCCAAAACGAGCCGTTACCAGCGTGGTTGACCGACGAGGTCTTGGCACATCACAGAGGCATAGTCGGTCCACATACTGCCCGCGACATCAACATGTATGACAATGGTGTCGATCCACGATTCCCGAGGCATCTCGGGGAGATTGCAGACTTTGATGGGCTGCGCAAAATGATCGACGGGTATGATACGGGCGTTCGTTATGTCGATGAGCACCTTGGACGTGTCTTTCAGGCGCTCGAAGCGCAGGGTGTGATGGACGACGTGATTATCGTGATCACATCAGATCACGGGGAAAATCTCGGTGAACTCGGTATCTACGGTGAGCATGGTACGGCGGATAACGCCACCTCTCGCATTCCGATGATTGTCCGTTGGCCTGGGATGCAACGGGATCATGTCGACCAGGGCCTACATTATCACCTCGACCTGGGGCCAACCATTGCTGAACTGACTGGTCGGGATCCGATGCGAAGTTGGGATGGGCGCAGTTATGCAAAAGCCCTCACCGAGGGTCAAGATGCCGGACGAGACTATCTCGTCGTTGGACAATGTGCGCACGTCGCGCAACGCAGCGTTCGATTTGGTGACTGGCTGTATATCCGGACCTATCATGACGGGTTCCGCCTCTTCGATGACGAGATGTTGTTCAATTTGAAAGATGATCCGCACGAACAGCACAACCTCGCGAACAGTCAACGGGATGTTTGCAAAGAAGCGGTTTATTTGTTGCACGAGTGGCACACCGACATGATGAAGTCGATGGATTTTGATGTCGATCCCCTGTGGACAGTCATGCGCGAGGGTGGCCCACACCATGCGCAGAACGCTGATTTGCGCACATACGTGAATCGGCTGGAAGAGACAGGCCGGGGGTGGGCGATTCCAGAACTCAAGCGCCGTCACCCGAAGGCATTTGAGTGAAGTGGTGACTTCATGCCTCAAGCTTTGTAATGAAACGGAAAATAGGGGGATACATCGATGACTTACGACAATTCAGCGTTTCATGTAAAAGCTGGAGATTTCGACTTCACCTTTTTAAATAGTGGAGATATCTCTAAAGCGACATATAAATCCATGTTAATCAATCGTTTGGTGACCAATTCGATTGATGGGGCTTTCAACAATCTGTACTTACGGGTGCATCGAGGTTCGACGATGAAAGTCTTTCCGTTGCTTGGCGTCAAGTCCACGAGCGATGTGTATTGTGGCGATGGAAGGATGATCTGGCGCGGAACTGCAGATGCGGTCCAATATGAAGTGACCTTCTATCTCTCTGATCAAGGGATTTGGTTTTGGGATGTAAAAGTGAGCGGCGATGATGTAGAAATCGATATCATTCTCGGGCAGGATCTAGGTTTGGCGATCAAAGACACCGTGCGCACGAATGAAGCGTATGCATGTCAATACATTGATCACAAGGTTTTCGAGGACGAAAACAGGGGCGTTGTGATGTGCTCACGACAGAATCAACCCCAAGATGGATCATATCCCTATATCCAACAAGGTTGCTTGACGAAAGTGATTGGCTATTCGACAGATGGGTACCAATTTTTCGGGCTTTCTTATAAAGAGACAAACCAACCAGAAGCGTTGATGAAAAGTACGCTGGCGAATGAAGTATACCAATATGAGTTTGCGTACACGGCGTTACAGTCAGAGCGAAAACACCTTCGTGGCACCGACCATATTGTCTTTTATGGATTATTTAAAGAAGATCATCCCTTGGCGGTTAAGCAGTTGGAATTTTACGGGGAAGTCGAGGCTGCTTGGGATCATATTCAATTACAAAATCATTTGCCGGTTTATCAAATGAAGAGAGCATTCATTTCACCCCGATTTGGAGCGCCGCTTCGGACAATTCAAATGACGCGTGAAGAAGTGGGGGGCCTCTTTCCTCGCAGACATGAAGAGGAATGGGACGGAGAGACGTTACTGTCGTTTTTTACAGACACCCACGAGCACGTGGTGTTGAAAGACAAGGAACTACGCGTGGAACGGCCGCACGGGCACATTTTAATGACGGGGAAAAATGATGGCATCGTGGAAGATGTGCTCACATCAACTTCATATATGTACGGTGTGTTTAATTCACAGCTGACAGTTGGCAACACTTCGTTTCACAAAATGATCACCAATACGCGTGACGCGCTGAACATCATGAAGACATCGGGTCAGCGAATCTATATCGAGATGAATGGCACATATCATTTGTTGACCATGCCATCCATGTTTGAGCTCGGGTTCAATTATGCAAAGTGGTACTACAAGACCGAAGACGATCTGATCATCGTAACAAATTACACCGTATTTGACAGTCCAGAAATACGATTGAACGTGTGCTCCACAGCAGGTAAAAGCTATCGCTTTTTGGTTACAAATCAAGTAGCTATGAATAACCAGGAATATGAAGTGCCATTCCGTTTGGAATTTGATGATGAAACGGTTTCGTTATATGCAGGTGACGGATCTGACAGCTCGTCTGTATATCCGAAGTTATGTTATCGTCAGCGGGTTGACGGAACTGATATCGCCTTAAAGGACGAAAATCTGTTTGCTTCGAATATTGCAGCGGGGACTTGTTCACTCGTTGTGCTTGAATTGCGTGCGACGAATGAGTGGACGATGGTCACGCAGGGGCTTCTCCATGGAGAAGCGTCTTCTTTTGTAGAGCGCGAGTGGAAGTCTGAAGTCGAGCGTTTTCGCGCATTCTATCAATCCTTGATGAACGGCTTTCGTTTGTCACAGAATGGCGATTCAACCGATGAATTCGAAAAGTACAATGACACTGCATGGTGGTATACACACAACATGCTTGTTCATTTCTCAGTTCCGCACGGGCTTGAACAGTATGGTGGAGCGGCATGGGGAACCCGCGATGTGTGCCAGGGTCCAACAGAATACTTCTTGGCTACACAAAACTATCATACGGTTCGGCAGATATTGGAGACTGTCTACACGCACCAATATGCAGATGACGGGAATTGGCCACAATGGTTCATGTTTGACAAATATCATCAAATTCAACAGGAAGATAGTCACGGGGACATCATTGTTTGGCCGATAAAAGCATTGGCTGATTATATCATGACATCTGGAGATGACAGCATCTTACATCAAGAAGTGCCCTATACGGAACGGGGCAGCTTTGATTTCACAAGTGTGTCGGAAACGATCCTCGACCATGTGAAAAAGCAAGTTGGCTATATCAAGCTGCACTTCTCTCCGGGTACACATCTTCCGATGTATGGTGATGGCGACTGGGATGATACGCTGCAGCCAGCAGATGCGCAACTGAAAAAACGTTTGATCAGCAGTTGGACTACGGCGCTCACATATCAGGCATTGGTCAAGTTGTCTTTGGCGCTGGAGCAAGTAGACAGCGAATTTGCTATGGAGTTGCAAAGCGTAGCTTCTAAAATCGCCGAGGACTTCACCGACGTTTTAGCGAAGGCCGGGGTCGTCCCAGGCTTTGTTCTGACCGCGCCAAACGGACAGATGGAGCTGATGCTGCATCCGAGCGACGAGAAGACTGGGATTCAATATCGCTTACTTCCGATGCTCCGCAGCACGATAAGTGAATTATTCACCCTTGAACAGGCAGAAGCACACTATCACATCATTAAGAAAGAAATGTTCTTTCCAGACGGTGTGCGGTTGATGAACAAACCCGCTCAATACGATGGAGGGGTGAGCCATTACTTTAAGCGTGCTGAACAGGCGGCCAATTTTGGTCGTGAAATCGGGCTTCAGTATGTCCATGCACATATTCGATTTATAGAAGCAATGGCGAAACTCGGAAAGTCGGAAGATGTATGGCAAGGGTTGCAGATCATCAATCCAATTGGCATCAAGAAAGTTGTTCCAAACGCTGCGCTTCGGCAAAGCAACACTTACTTCAGCAGCTCCGACGGCAATTTTCTCACGCGGTACGAAGCGCAGGAACAGTTTGACAGGTTAAGAACGGGTACTGTAGAGGTCAAAGGCGGATGGCGTATTTACTCCAGCGGCCCTGGCATCTACATGAACCAATTCATTTCTCACGCTTTGGGCATTCGGTTTCATCTCAATCATCTTGTGATCGATCCCGTTTTGCCGCAGAAACTCGATGGATTGCAATTTCAGTTCCAGGTAAAAGGCTATCTCGTTGTCTTTGTTTATCATCTTTCAGGTGCGGCCTTGAGCCGAGTCGTCATCAATGGGCAAGATGTGTCGACGGAAGCCGTAGTGAACAAATATAGAAATGCAGGGTTGATGATAACGAGTGATGAATTGGATAGGGTTATGACAGACGGGGCGAACGTGATCGACATTTTCATGGAATAAGGTCATGCCAAGCGCAGCGCCAACGTCGTTTGGTTAGCATGCAGCCAAGTGGTGTAGATCCATCTGTGTAAAATTGACGCTGATGCAGCAAGTTGCGATCACGATATTCACTTATGACGTGCAAGGCTCAAAAGGGCCTTGCACGTTTTTACATGGTCTTATCAAGGCGCTGCTTGTGGCGAAAAGGGACACTGGACTGTACAGTCGCCATCTCTGAATCCATAACCAATGTGATGACATCTGACGAAGACGATATATTTTTCAATGAGTGCGTGATGTACAATAAGACTAAATATTTTAACAGGGGAGTGTTCGCGCTGGCAAACATCATCTCATTCGGGATTGTTGGTGGTGCAAGCTTTCGTGCCCAGTATTTCTTGCGAATCGCGAGAGCGCTTCCAGAACGATTTCGCGTGTGTGGCATGGTGGTCAGGAATGAAGAGAAGGGCACGGCATTACAAGAGGCGTGGGGTGTGCCGACGTTTCGCACGATAGATGAAATGTTGGCCCGTGAACGGCCACTGTTTGTTGTGGTGTCTGTCGGTGTTCAGTATTGTGCGGACATCATATTGCAATTGGCGCAAGCGCGTATCCCTGTATTGTCAGAAACACCGCCGGCTGCTGACTTAAACCAGTTAACGGCGCTCTATGAACAAATCGTTGTCCTAGGAGCAAAAGTGCAGGTAGCAGAGCAGTATCATTTGCATCCGATGCACAGCGCACGGATAGGAATGATTCAGTCCGGCTGGCTTGGTAAAGTCTCTCAGGTTACGGTCTCTATTTCGCATATGTACCATGCGGTGAGCTTAATGCGAAAATATTTGGATGTAAAATTTGAGAACGCCACAATTCGGGCCATGAGATTCCACACATCCATTGTTCTCGGTCCTACGCGTGAAGGCCCGCCAACTGAAGATAAAATCATTCCAAGCACGCGCGATCTTGCGTGGATTCAATTTAGGGATAAATTGGCGCTGTATGACTTCGAACAGAATCAACATCGTTCGTGGGTTCGCACCAATCACTTAGCTGTTCGTGGGGATAGAGGGGAAATTTTTGATACCCACCTCAATGTGCTGCAAGATGTATCAACACCATTACATCTGGACTTGAAACGGATTCATAAAGGTGAGATGGAGAATCAAGAGGGACATTATTTGGAAGGGGTGATTGCAGGAGAACGATGGGTGTATCGTAATCCCTTTGCCCCTGGAAGATTGTATGATGACGAAATTGCGATCGCCACTTGTTTACAGAAGATGGCGGATTACGTTGACGGTGGGCCTAGTTTTTATGGCTTGCCAGAAGCCGCACAGGATCACTATATCGGATTGATGATTGAACAGGCGATTGCAACTGGTTCAACCGTGACAACGGTTCAGCAAGCTTGGGCCGCTGAGGGATTATGCATTAATATCATAAAATAAATCATATCAACATTTACTTCATGCTCACCGCGCTACCGAATCTTTTCTGACTCACAGGAAAAACAATCATGCCCGATGGCGCGATCACGCCAGCATCAACTCGAATCCCATACGAAAGAAGGACGACCGCATGAAAATCGCCATCATTGGCACAGGGAACATCGGAGGTTCACTCACTCGTCGCTTCACGCAACTCGGTCACGAGGTATCCATCGCCAATTCGCGGGGGCCGGAGACATTGCAGGATCTCGCAGCGGAAACCGGCGCCTCGCCGAAGACCGTTCAAGATGTCGTCCGTGGTGCTGAAGTTGTGGTTGTCACAATACCACAGAGAAATATTCCCAATCTACCAGCTGATCTCTTTGTCGAAGTGCCGCAAGATGTAGCCGTGATCGACACCGGAAACTATTATCCCAAGCAGCGGGATGGTAGAATTGCGGCAATCGAAGATGGATTGCCGGAGAGCCGCTGGGTGGAACAACAACTGGGCCGGCCTGTCATCAAGGTGTTCAACAATATTTATGCGAAACACTTGTTGGAGCGCGGTGTACCTGCGGGCACGAAAGGTCGGATTGCACTTCCGGTGGCTGGAGATGATGCTGCGGCTAAGACGAAAGTGATGCAATTGGTGGATGAACTCGGCTTTGATCCGGTTGATGCGGGTGGACTAGATGAATCGTGGCGTCAACAGCCTGGTACGCCATGCTATGGAGCGGATTTGGACGCCGAGGGACTGCGTGTAGCCTTACAAGCGGCGAATCCTGACCGCACAGATGACTGGCGCGCTTGATGGTCGATAAAGGAGTCTAGGAAGGTTTTGTCTATGGCGAGAAACAGCGTTGAATGTGGAACCCTGCGGAAATCCTCAATCACTTCTGCGACAGCTCATCAAGTGATTGAGGTAAGGGGTTCTACATCCCGTTGTAGTATCCCAAGTAAAGAACAGACAACGACACACATAAACATTTCAAATCAGCCTCTACACACCGTGGCAGCATTTTAAATTGACTTCGATCACGCTGGAATTCTAAATCAAGATGTCCGCATCTTTGACACGAACCAGCAGGAAACAAACTCGTGCATGAACCGCGAAGCTGTCAAACGAACAAGCGGCACTAGGGAAAATCCACCCTACATAGAAGTGAAATAAAAGGTCATATTTTTACACTACACATCGCGTTATATTTATGAAAAAATACTGTATGTATATTCAGGACGCGCTTACATTGAGACAAAGGTTGTCTAATGGCGAATCAAATTACGTGATAAAATGAAATGGCTCGCATCGTTTGTATGCTGAGCGTTGATTTTATAGAAAATTTAGATGTCCGGCGCTGATGTCATTGTTTCACAGTTGGAGTTGTGTCCACTCATCGTTCTTCGTTCAGCAAATCGTATATTTTTGGGGGGCCTTTTTTTATTGTGAAGGAATGTCGCAAGCAACTGCTTAGAGAGGTGATTTGCCATCAAGAGCGTCAATGAGAGTGATCATGCCAAGAAATTGTTGTGGGCGTATGTCAGAAGTCACAAGATGTATTATGTCATATCCTTTCTCGCCATCATGGCGGCCGAGATCATTACGGTACAGTCGCCAGCGCTAGTCGGGCGGTTTACGGACGTGTTAAACAAGGGGAAATTAACCTTCGGATTGGTGGAGCGTTATAGTCTCTGGTTGGTCCTGATTGCGATAGGTTTTTCCATCTTTTTTGGTATCGGTCAATTTCGCACAGGTCAGATGGGGCGTCAATTCGAATATTTATTGCGCCGTCACTTGTTCACGCATTGGGAGACATTGTCGACTTCTTACTTTCGCAAGCGCAGTATCGGGGATTTGCTGAATCATGCGATGAATGATGTTCAAGCAGTCCGTCAGGCGATTTCACAGGGGCTAAATCAGCTCTCGAACGCCATTTTTCTGCTTTGCAGCTCACTGTTCATGATGTTTCACACAGTGAGCATCAAGTTGACTGCAGTGAGCATCATTCCCATATTGTTCATCCCGCTCTTTGTCGTTTGGTTTGGCCCGCGGGTGCGCAACGCTTCTCGGCGCGCGCAAGAGTCACTGTCCAGTATGACCGATTTAGCGGAAGAGAATTTCTCAGCCATCCGATTGATCAAAGCGACTGCCAATGAAAGCGTTGCAGTAAACCGGTTTGAAGGCAGTGTAGACACGGTTGTCGAGCGACAGCTGATCATGGCTCGCCAAACGGCATTATTTCAATCGCTCATCCCTTTGATGGGTTCCATTAGCTTTTTCATCGCGCTGTTGTATGGCGGTTATTTGGTCGTTACCCATCAAATTCTGCTTGGCGCGTTTGTTGCGTTTACCATGTACTTGGCCTTGGTCATCAACCCACTGCAACAGATAGGCAATGTCATCAACAACTTCCAACGGGCTTCTGCCTCGTTGTTGCGGTTGAGCATACTCCTTGGCGAACAGCCGGACATCACTGACAAGCGCAATCCTGTGGAGCTGGAGTCGATTCGCGGCGACATCGAGTTCCGGATGCCAGCTTTTCAGTATCCGGATGGGGATCATCCGGCATTGGCGGATGTCTTTTTTGCCATCAGCCATGGTCAAACGCTGGGGATTGTCGGTCAAACGGGCTCTGGCAAAACGACGTTGGTCAACTTATTGCCGCGTATTTTCGATCCGCTGCCAGGCACGGTCTTTGTCGACGGCTACGATGTCAGGGATTTACGGTTAGAGGATTTGCGCAATGCCATCTCCTATGTGCCGCAGGATGGATTTCTGTTCTCTGCCAACATTGGGGAAAACATCAGCTTTTCGAAGGAAAACGCCAACTTGGCGGAGATTGAACAGGCGGCCCGTCTGGCATGCATTTATGAAGAGGTGCAGGCGTTTCCGGCCAAATTCGACACGGTGATTGGCGAGCGTGGTATCGCATTGTCTGGTGGACAGAAGCAACGCACGGCCATTGCCCGGGCATTTCTGAAAGACGCCCCCATCCTGATTCTGGATGACTGTTTGTCCGCAGTGGATATGAACACCGAGAAGCGCATTGTCAATTCGCTGAATGAAGTGAGATCGAACCGTACCACCATCATCATTGCGCACCGCTTGTCCGCAGTACGTCACGCAGATCTCATCATCGTGCTTGACGAAGGGCGTCTGGTGGAAAAAGGGACGCATGATGAGCTGATAGCGCAAAATGGGATATACGCAGATATGTTCGCGCTCCAACAGCAAGATAGTGAGGTGGCGATGAATTGAGTGACCCTATGAACGCCAAGGCTCAAAAACAACCGGATTCTAATCAGCAGCAGGAGAGCAAAGAGAATAAAGACAGTAACGGAACCAGGAATGCGACCCCTGATCTCGACCGCAGTTCATCCAAGGGCATCACTGGCCTGATTCGGTTACTGCCGTACGCAAAACCGCGGGTATGGGGTTTTGTGCTGATTTTCGCATTCGCTATCATTTTCAATATTACAGGGACGCTTCAGCCGTATCTGGTCAAGGTGGCTATTGATAATGACTTAAACATATCCAATCCGGACTTGCGTGGTTTAATCATCATTGGCCTCGTATATATTCTGTCCGTGGTGATTGGCGTTGCGGCGAACTATGCCCAGGTCGTGATGTTGCAGTACAATGGGCAGTCCATCATCCGGGCCATCCGACTCGATTTATTTCGACATATCGCAAATCAGGCGATGCAATTTTTTGATCGCACGGCTATCGGGCGTTTGGTGACGAATGTCTCCAATGACACAGAGACGGTCAATCAATTTTTTACACAGTTCTTTTTGAGTACAGTCAGCAATGGGATGTCCCTGGTCATGATTGTTTTTGCGATGTACGAGTTGGACGCAAGGGTGGCCACGTACTCCATGATTCTGGTGCCGATTGTCTTTGTCATCTCATTTGTGTTTCGCAAACGGATGCGTCGGGCATATCAAACCACTCGTACAAGATTATCCAACGTCGTGGTGTTTCTGGCGGAGAATCTATCGGGTATCCGGATCATTCAGATTTTCCTGCAGGAAAAGCGTCAGGCCAAATTGTTCGAGCAGTTGAACAGCAGTCACCGAGAGGCCAACATTTTGGAGTATGGCACGTCGGTCAGCTTCAACCGTTCGCTCGAATTGCTAGGAAACCTCGCGGTGGCTGCAATGATTTTCGTAGGCGGGGACGTGGTGCTCCATCACGGCATGGAGTTTGGCACGCTGTATGCGTTCATCACCTATATCAGGAACTTCTTTGCGCCCATCAACGCAATTACACAGCAGTGGAACACACTGTTGTCCGCGTTGGTATCAGCGGATCGCATTGGGAATGTCCTGCGCTTGGAGCCAGCCATTCAAGATCCGGTCGAGCCAGTGCAGATCGACGATTTCCTTCGGTCTCAAGGCAGCATTGAGTTTAAGCATGTGTCTTTTGCTTATCATCCAGACCAGCCTGTGCTGCGCAACATCGATTTTACGATTGAGCCGGGCGAGTTTGTCGGGTTTGTCGGCGCGACGGGGGCAGGCAAGAGCTCCATCATGAGTCTGTTGATGCGCTTTTACGATGTGACTGATGGGCAGATCCTGGTTGGCGGCCAAGATGTGCGTGATTTCCGCCAGGCGGATTTGCATTCGCTCATTGGCTTGGTCCAGCAGGATGTATATGTGTTTTCGGGCACGGTAGCGGATAATATTCGATTGTTCCGCTCGGACATCTCCGATGAGCAAGTGGTGAATGCCGCAGTCACTGTGGGGGCGAACCGATTTATTGAACGGTTGCCGAATGGATACCAGACACCGCTGTATGCCAAAGGAATGAATCTGTCGATGGGTGAGCGACAGCTCTTGGCCTTTGCTAGAATCGTGGCGTTGGACCCAGCGATTATCATTCTGGATGAAGCCACGGCCAGCTTGGACAGCCGGACGGAAGAATGGGTTCAGGCGGGGCTGCAGGCAGTTTCTCAATCAAGGACCACGTTGGTCATCGCGCATCGGCTGTCGACGATTCGCAATGCGGATACGATTTATGTACTGGATAAGGGCAGGATTGTCGAGCGAGGCAATCATGAAGCGCTTGTGGCTGCTGGTGGTTATTATGCCGCCCTGCACGAAAACTCCGGTATCGACGCGAAGGACTTTCGCAAAAATGCGCAGATGAGACTTGAGTGTAAAGCGACGACTTAGGGAACTAAGCATAGGTAGGGCGCAGATATGTCCCATGATTCCGATTTTGTCCATCAGAAAAAACCAGGCTGTCGAGTATTTTCCCGACAGCCTGGTTTTTTGTGCATCAGCGTCCCCGTTTCATCACGGCTTCACTGTGACGTCTGATTCTGTGTCAGTGCGGTAATGAGCATTTGTCCGACCGGGCTGCCAAGCCCAGTGCATGGATCCCAGCCAGCTTTCGCTTGATAGGCGCCGTCCGGCGCATCAGCAATGTCGTTATTGCCGCTGGTGATGTCGTGAAACGCATCGGAATCAGAGCCAAGGCTGTATAGCGTCGGGTTGAGATAGCCGACGGCATGGCCCAACTGTTGATTGGCGATGGCAATCAATCCGGCCCAAAGCGGGGCGACGGCACTTGTGCCGCCCATGGCGTACTGTTGACCGTCCACCAGGATTTGATAGCCTGTATCCGGGTCTGCGTCACCTGCCACGTCAGGCACGCCGCGTCCGACTTGGCCGCCGGAATTCGCCGATGGTGGCACACCCGCGTTTTGTTGCCAGCTCGGGAGCGCAAACACGTCGCTGACGCCGCCGCCTGTGGCGCCTCCATTCGCTCCGTCGTTCCAGACGACCTCACTTTCGATGGTCCCCTCCCCTGTTGCCGTCAGACTGGTTCCACCGCAGGCCAGCGCGTAAGGCGATGACGCCGGAAAGTCTACGTGAACTTTGCCATCCCCGACATTGTCCGTCGAGCCATTATCTCCTGCAGCAACACACACTGTAATGCCGAGTGCAGCGGCATCTTGGAAGGCTGAGTTCATGGATTGCATCGCTTGTTGGGTCCATGAACTCTCCGGCGCGCCCCAACTGATGGAGAGGACGGATGGGTGATTGGTGGTATCGTGAATGGCCGTCGTGATGGCGTCCAAAAAACCGGCATCCGTGTTCGCCGTAAAGTACACGGATGTATGCACGCCAGGGGCTACGGACGCAGCGACTTCGATGTCGAGCTCGACCTCGCCATCCGGGCCGTTTGCATCGCCAGTCGGTTGATTTGTCGCGCCATCGACAGAGACGGACGTGACATTTGGCGCTGGCAGGCCGAGATCGGAAAAGTACGTCTGTATCGAATTCGTTTGATAACCACCGCCGAGTTCTATGATGCCAATGCATTGGCCTGTGCAATCGACGGACGGGAAGTTGTACAATGCAGCGACTTGAGGTGGTGTATACGTGACGGGTTCGGTCGCGGTCGCGCGCATCTCTGCAGTGCGCGCCTCGGTTGTGCGGATGCGGAAATGCGTTCTTGCCTGCGGGCGATTATCCAGGCCCAAGACGGCAATGACGATTTCATGCAAGTGACTGGGGATGTGGATAGGCCCAGTGTGTCCGCGATATGTGAAACTTGGGTGTTCAAACTGATAGAGATCAACCTGAAAAGCGGAAGTGAATGACGAGAGGGCGCCGGATAGCACCACGGTTCGCGCTGCTGTGTTGACACGTTCTACAGTCAACTGGTGCGCCTCTGCGAATAATTTGACAAGCGCGATGTCAGCGGGATCCGCTCCGTGCGCAGCCTCAAATTCAGCGTGGCTCAAGTGTTGACGCTTTGCAGGTGGTCGCTTGCTCAATTCGGCGATGTAGTCATCGAGGTTGGATGTGCTGCGCCGCCGCAGGATGAGCGTCACGGTGATGTGATCTGCCGGATTGGCCAGGCCAATGCGTTTGGCGCCAGGCACAATTGTTCGATCACTACCGACCAGCGGTATCCTACTACTGTCGTTTACTACGTTGTTTGTTGGTTGGTCCATTGCGGTTCAGTCCCCTTTCCAGTGTGTTCAGGAGATATGACAACAAGTGGAGACTTCATTTTACCATAACGGTTGGCAGGATTAAGTTCATTTTTGATATTAAATACGCAGTTTCATGACGCATTATCATAACTCCGGTGTTTCTGCGATATCTGGGGATTCTTTCAGCCTTCGTCCGAATTGGTCTTCACCCTGGCGAATGGCGGGAAAACAGACACCGACAACGCCACATAAAACCAATAATATACCGGATGCGAGATATATACCCGAAGGGGGAATGCGGTCCATCAACCACGAACCCACAAATAGCCCCAAGGGATTGCCGACACCGGCAAAAAGGCCGAATGCGGCCATCACACGGCCGCGGATTTCATCAGGCGCTAAAAGTTGCAGAGCCGTAAATAATGGAATGTTCATCAACGTAATGACGACAGATGCGAATACCAGCGCCAGGATGGATTCTGTAAGATTTGCGAACACAGGTAGGCTGACGAGGGCGAGACCAGAACCAGCAAGCGCGAACAGCAGGAGTTGCCACATGTGAAATCGCTGTGATAGCCGTGACGCGACGATGGCGCCAACTACGCCACCTACCGCCCAGGAGGCTTCTAGAAAACCGTACCCACGTAAGCCGGCATGCAATACCACTCGGCTAAAGACAATGGTGAGAATGCTAACCGGGCCGGCAACGAAATTGAGGATTGCGACATACAATCCGAATGTGCGCAGCGACGGACGCTGCCAAATGAAGCGTATGCCTGCAAGGCTGTCTCGCAAAAAGCCTGATGCACCGCGTTGGCCCTTGCTGCGAATGGTAGGAACACGTAGCATCGCAATGGATAGCGCGGAGAGTAAAAAGGACACCCCGTCTAATAAAACGGCGTTTACGGGATGGAGAACGGCGACCAGCATGCCGCCAAGTGCATATCCCGTCAAATTGATGATATTGCTGGTCGCGCTGAGCAAGCTGTTGGCGCTTGTCAGTTGGCGTTCAGGGTCTGGTAGTATCTTGGGCAAAACGGCGTTCTGCGCCGGGCCGAATAGATAGGCAGCCATCGTCAATAAAAATGACGCAGCGTAGATGCCAAATGTGCCAGCGTGATCGAATGCCATGAGCGTGCCCACGGTCAGGACCACAATTCCCCGGAAGACATCACTGCTGACCATCGCCGCTTTTTTGGGCAGTCGATCCGCCATGGTTGCGAACGCCTGAGACACGAAAAGTTGAGTCAGCATCGGTATCAAGACGACGACAGCTGTGTCCAGGGCAGAGCGGGTTTTCCCCAACACGTACCACATGGTCGCCATCGAGAACAGCATGTCACCAAGCAGCGACACAACTCGGCCGCTCCAAAATACCATAAAAGTGGGCAATCTCATGAGCCCCAACCATGTGTGACTGTTGGCCCTTGTCTGTGATTCTCCCATCATTTAGCCCTCCACCTCAGGTTTCATGTATGGTGATCACGCTGGGTCATATGCGCCGTGGTTCTCGCGCAAGATGACGCGTTTGGCATGCTCAAGGAGTTCTTCTAACCGTTCTCGATTCAGTGAATAGTAGTAACGATGCCCCTCACGTTCGACATGAAAGACATCTAGGTGATAGAAAAAGGACATGTGATGTGACACCGCAGCGGCTGAAATACCCAAGTCCAGCGCTAATTCCTGACCATACCACCGCCTTTGCGACAGGCGATTGACGATATCCAAGCGCGTTTTGTCAGATAACGCTTTGAAAAGGACAGCCAACTGTTCCCAATCGGCATCCGGACCTAGATATGTGCCCGAGTTGGTGTCAATGATGATCCAGTCTGCTTCTTCATCAGGTCTTGGCATAATGGCTGACGCCAGATGTAATGGACTGATGTGGATTCGCACGCGTTTGGTAAATATTGATGTGTCTGCCTTTAACGTTTGTTTAAAGAACCGAATTGGATCTTTCTGAAATGCCATCGTGTATCGGGGAATGGCACTCGTCCCGATAGATGCCAGTTCATTTTTGATGGCTTGATAAGCCTGTTCGTAAAAACCTTTGAAAAGGTATAGCAGGCGGTGTTGGGTTTCTGCAGGATGACGTAGACATTCTAGAAATGTGGAAACTGCTGGTCTTGGTTCTTTCTCTTGTTCCATCAGTAATTTTTCGGTTTCAAGACACCCCGCTTCGACATTCCCGTGCCACAAAGTCATCGTCAACTGTTCCGGCACTTGCTCCTCGAATGCCAAACGGGCCAGGTATTCGAGCAATTTCCGTGGATCTAGCTGTTCCAGCACCCCAATCAACTCCGGGACTGAGCGCAGTTGAGGATGTTCCAATGCGAGGAAGAGCAGTGGGGCTTGGAAACTTTCGTTTCCCTCTGGTCGGCGGCAGAAAAAGTCCAATTCTTGCCTCAGATAGTTGGATAAGTTCGTCCTTAGACCCGCAGTGATTTCGCTGATGTTGTTATCTGCTGCCAAGCGATACTCCTGCAAGAGCGCTTCTATCAAGTCGTAGTTTGCTGCGTGGTACATGGATCTGATGAACTCCATCGGTTCATGGTACTCAAACGAGACATCTCTCAATAAACGCTCCCTTATTTCCTCCAATGTGTATGCACCCTCTTAGATTATATATATGGTTAATTTATAGATCTATCAATAACATTAATCAAGTGTTAAATGTAAATTGAAATTCATTTTGACAACTGCGGTTGCATGCTGTGCATGTGGATTGTGAGGTGAACTGCTTTTTGTGGGAAAGCAATATCGAGATCGAAAAAGGGTTATGCCGCAAAGGATTTGGCGGAATGACATTTACCACACGTCCGCCCGCGCCTACATGGAGGCGGCGGACGGTTTCACTGATTTTCGCATTTCACTTCTTCGGCCAACTGCGTACGACACATAGGGAATGCGACTCAGCCAGTGTGAAAGCACCATAGATGCCAAATAGACAAACAGGATGCAGACTGGCCACAATCCATAGTACAACCACTTCGAAGGCCCAGAGATCTTCAAGAAATTGAGCACTTGCTCAACGTAGACAATGAGCATCGGCTGAATGAGCAGGATGCCAAACGATGCGTTGGATGCGGTTTGCATAAAGCGGGTGACCGGCTGCCATGCCTGCTTCATTCTTCGCTTGGCCCATGCAACGCCCATGCACAGCAGAGCGATGGAAATGACGAGACTGTACGGAATCATAATCGGCTGCACCACCATTTGCGCGGTCGACTCCGACTCGCCAAACACGAAGATGTCGAGGAAAAAGTGGGCCCAGAGCACCGCAACACTGGCGCACAAAATGGTGACCACGGTCGTGATGTGTTGTTCAATAAAGTGCCTGATCTGCTCATAGTGACAGGCGATGATGCCGCCACCGATATACCAAAACTGGTATGTGAGGATGAACTGCTCCCGATATTTGACGATTTCCGCCAGAACCGGCGGCAATGAATTCGCTGGAATCCCCGGAATGACGAATTTGCATACGGCCATGAGCAAAAGTTGCAGAACGAAGCTGCCGATGAAGATGTGCAAGTGATACCGTCTGAACTTTTGCAGCCCTTGCAGAATCAGTGGGAACAAAATATAAAATTGCATCGTGACAAAGAGGAAATAGAGATAATATTGATTCCCTGTCAAAACGGAACCAATGAAGTTTCTGGACATATCCGGGAAATCCCAATAATGATGCAGCGGGTAGTAGAGGCCTTTAAAGATGATGTAAGCCATTATCCACACCAGATAAGGGATGCCGATGAGCAGGAATCTCTTTTTCCAAAACGTGACGACGCGAAGTGAACCACCATAATAGGTCACAAATAATACGAGGCCGGTAATCAACATGAACGATTCTCGCGTGAAGTGCAACGACGTGATCGCTGCACCAAATGCGAGAAACAAGGGCGTCTTGTAGGCAGCCATGGTCAGGTACACGGTTGTCACATGGACACATACGACTGCGAACATAATTAGCGCGCGCATGAAGTCAATCTCATAGAGATGGCGTTTCGCCACTTGGGTACCCCCTATTCACTGTTTGCAGTCTCAGTGAACAGGGTAACTTTTCTTTTTTGAATTTTAATTGATTTTCATATGCATGCGTTGGCCACAATGGCTGAACAGATTCATTCAGCGAAATCAAAATCGTCTATTTGCGCAATCACCGGCTGTGACCACACCCAACTGTTCGCTGGCGTTTCAGATGGGTTAAAAAATACGTATGCGTTTGGCACTACGTCATCTTTGTCCTGCAGGACATCGATGGCTGCTTGAATGTTCATGGCATCTGGGGTCCCGTAAATCGTCCCGTTTTCAACGCTCGTAAATTGATATGCGCCGCTAATGACTTGGAAAACGACGTCAGCTACCGTATCTCCGCCGTATGCGCCATTTGCCATGCGATTTGCGATGACATCTCCGACGCCAATCTGTGCTTCTTCCGTTTCACCGTCCGCTTCCGCGTGGATGACACGTTCCATCCAATAGAGGTTTTGCGCGACAGTCGATGTCGTGGGAATGGCGATTTCCTGTCCGATTTGTAGATTGCCCGCTGTCGCAGAAGGATTATCCGCCAGCAAATTGTTTAAGGATATCCCGTAGTCCGCGGCGATTTTCCATAGTGTGTCACTTGGCTGAACGACATATGCCGCAGATGTAACAGCATCTGATGATGTGGATGACGCACCAGTTGATGAATCTGGAATGTTGAGCGCGGTGCCTACCAGTAAATCCGCCGGGTTGACACTCGGATTGGCACTTTCCAACGCGCTGATGGAGACATGTTCAGCTTGTGAGATGGTCCATAACGTCTGACCTCCCTGGACAGTGTATGTAGCAGCAAATGCCGATCCGACGCCAGCCAAAAGTGTCGCAGCGGCGGTCGCTGTGCCAATAATCCATGATTTGATTCGCATATGTTTTTTCCTTTCATCAAAATCCAGGTGATTGTTTTGTCTTGGACAGTAGGTTATGCACACTATCAAAACATTCATTCAGTCTTCCATCAACCAACGATTTATTCCATGTGAAATCCTGTATTTTCTTTTGTGATCAATTGGATGATCGCGATGATAAGGATGGCAAGCCAGACCCTAAGCAGCTCTGAAAGGCTGGCGTGTTGCCCTGAACGACGGTGTCAACTCTGGCGCGTTTGGGAACACTCTCCTCAAAGCTGATCGAGGAGGTGGGTTTTGCACATGTTGTCGAAAAAGGCGACCATCGGGGCACGTGTGCCAAAGATGAACATCGAAGACGCGCCATTGACGTCTTTTCATCAAAGGTTGACCGTGTACTCCTCCGGAGGGCCATTCCTCGATGGATACACGTTGAGCATCATTGGCGTGGCGCTGCTCCAATTAGGTCCGCGATTGGATTTGGGCGCAGTCTGGAGCGGTTTGATTGGCGCATCGGCCTTGATTGGGCTGTTCATTGGCGGTTTTTTCGGTTATGTCACCGACCGTGTCGGGCGGCAATTGATGTACACAGTTGATCTTATCGTCTTCATCGCGGGTTCCATCGCCCAGATATTTGTCGGCAATGCGGTGGAATTGTTTATCTTGCGCTTGATTCTCGGTATCGCAGTGGGCGCGGACTATCCGATTGCCACTTCTTTGTTGGCGGAGTTTGCGCCACGCAAACATCGCGGCGCGATGCTTGGCATGCAAATTGTGGGATGGTATGTCGGGGCCACAGTGGCTTATATCGTCGGCGGACTGCTCATCCAATTTGGCGGATCTGAGGCGTGGCGGTGGATGCTTGGCAGCAGCGCGATACCCGCCATCATTCTGGTCTTTATGCGCAAAGGCACGCCTGAATCGCCGCGCTGGCTGATGAGCAAGGGGCGCAAGAAAGAAGCTCGCAAAGTGGTTAAAGAAGTTTTTGGTGAAAACGCGTCCGTAGCAGAAATCGCTGAAGATACGCAGGAGACGTCCTTTCGCATGGTATTTTCCGATGGCTATTTGCGACGTGTGCTGTTCGTCGGATTATTCGAGATGTTCCAGGTGGCCCCATTGTTTGCGCTCTACACGTTCGGGCCGCAAGTGTTCAAGGCATATGGCATCGCGCAGGGCGGATTCGCCAACTTGGGTCTCATCATCATCAGCGTGCTGTTTTTAATCGGCTGTATTCCCGCGTTGTTCTTGGTGAACAAAATGGGCCGCCGACCGATGATCATCTGGACATTTCTCGCCATGACCATTGGCATGTTGCTATTGGGTCTCTTCCCGCACGGGCCGCTTTGGATCATCTTCGTCGGCTTCTTTGTGTACGCGATTTTCTCCGGCGGGCCAAACGTGTTGGATTGGATTTATCCGAATGAGCTCTTTCCCACCGAAATTCGCGGCACAGCGGTGGGCATTGCCACATCCATCAGTCGCATCGGCGCTTTCGTGGGCACCTTTATTCTGCCCATCGGTCTGAACACCATTGGCATCGGTCCGACCATGATGATTGGCGCCATCGTGACATGCGCAGGTTTGCTGGTCTCCATCTTTATGGCGCCTGAAACGACGAAAAAAACATTGGTCGAGGCCAGTTCCGTCGACAACGGCTGAACAGATGAGATGATCATTCCGTACACGATTGTTTCGTTTTACTCAAACCGATCTCGAACTCCGAGCATCATCGGACAAACGTCGATGGTGCTTTTTCTTTCCGCGTATATTGAAGCGGTTGCCACAAGCCCAATGTAACTACCTCATCACTTGAAGAAATGGGTATTTGATACGAGATATAGGCCTTTACGGCATTCGACCACATTTCATAAATCTACATAAACCTGTATGTCGGTTCCTTGAATGGGGGTGTACAAGTGGACGACTTCAAGAAGGACATTCAAAAGCTCGATCTCGGCGATTTACATGCTGAACAGGTGAAGCCGACCGAAAAGACGGGGCAATATGATACAGTGCTTTTCCGCTGCGGCGGTTGTTATCGTTGTGCTGGTTGCGGTGGCTGTGGCGGTTGTTACCGCTGTGCTGGCTGTGCAGGTTGTTATCGTTGTGGCGGCTGTTATCGCTGCGCAGGATGCTTTGGCTGTTTCCCCTGGTAATCTTGTTTTGATTCTTCCGGTTGCGCACGCACATACGCATACATGTATTCCCCCCGTCCAGCAAAGCGGCATGCGGACGGGTTTTTTTATGGAACGGTATCAGCCCACCGTCGATATGATGAGGAAATGAATGTGTCATCGTGCCTAAAGTTCATCTTGCTGAAGGAGGATCAGCATGGCGAGTGTCCAACCTTGGATGCGATTGAAGGTGAAGGCCGATACGTTTTTTCTCCCTGACGCCGACGGGACGGTTTATTTCCGCAACAATGCCGGATCGTTCAGGATGGAAGGAACGTCGGTGCAATCGTGGATCGAAAAACTGCTGCCTGTCCTGAACGGACAGCATACGTTGGCGAGTCTGACGGACGGACTGCCAGCGCCGTATCAAGACCGAATTTACGAGGTTGCAGGCATCCTCTACGCCAACGGGTTTGTGCGAGATGTCAGTGAAGATGCCAAGCATCAGTTGTCCGAACAAATCTGTGCGTACTATGCCCCGCAAATCGAGTTTGTAGATCACTTGATAGGTTCTGGGGCATCCCGGTTTCAGACTTACCGAAATGCAAATGTTCTGGCGATAGGGTCTGGCGCGCCGCTGGTTTCGCTGGTTGGGGTGCTGTTGGAGTCCGGGCTCTCCACAGTCCATATGGTGGGTATGGACGCCGATGGGACAAATCTGCAGAGACTGGAGGCGTTCTTGGCCTCGTCTCAACGCTTGGACATCCGTGCGGCAATCCGAGATTTTACGCATCAAGTGAGTGGTTCGGATGCCCTGCGCGAGGCTGTAGAGACCATGGATGCGGTGGTCTATATATCCCCGACGGGAGACATGGATACGCTGCGTGAAATTGAATCCTTTTGCAGCCAAGCGCATAAATGGTTCTTGCCCGCGATTTGTCTGGAACGGTTGGGCATCGTGGGTCCACTGCTCAAGCCGACCGATGCTTCGCGCGTCATCACGACTTGGGACGCCATGTGGCGGCGGATTCATCCGTCGGTTTTCCAACATGACCTTCACGTGAGCGGCTTTGCATCGACGGCAGGCGCCGTGTTGGCCAATGTGCTTGTTTTCGAATTGTTCAAGGCCATCACGGGCGTGGAGGAGGCAGATGCAAAACATCACTTCTACACGTTGGATTTCGAGACGCTCGAAGGGAAATGGCATGACTTCATCCCAGGACAAATGGAACTGGGGCATGGGGAAGCGCGGTTCATCGCAAATCTGCAAGATCAGCTGACAACCACAACGTCGACGAACATGGCTGATGTGTTGGCTTACTTCGCCAAATTGACGGATAGCACTTCGGGCATATTTCACATTTGGGATGAAGGGGGACTGACACAACTGCCGCTGGCGCAATGTCGAGTGCAGCCGATTCATCCATTTTCGCCTGGTCCGGCAGAACTGTTGGTGGAAACGGTGTGCGCGGGATTGACACACGAGGAAGCGCGGCGTGAAGCGGGGATTGCGGGAATTGAAGATTACGCGCTGCAATTGAACACAGGCTCAGCAAACGATGGACAATTTATCGGCGTTGGCGCGGGGATAACCACGGCAGAAGCGATTGGGCGGGGCTTGCTTCGTTGTCTGATGAATGAACTCACGCAGACGCTACAGCATACCCCAGCCACGATACAGTTGGTTGAACTGAAGCAGATTCACGATGAAAAGTGCAAGTATTACTTTGAGACCATGTGCGCGGTTGGCATGGACCCCGTCGTTGGACTCGGACCAGAAGTCCTCGGTTTCCCTGTCGTTTGGGTCGGCAGCCACGGGCGTTTTGTCGGCAGTGTTGGATTTTGCGTCGGCATGGCGTTCCAGCGCGCCCTCGAATACACCTTGTTGCGTGAAATCCGGGCGGAGGAAGACGGCGCGGTGCGGGATGCCAGATGGGTTGTTGTCGATCCAGCGCATGCACTGAGCGAAGCGGCGGCGATGGCCATCGAGATCGAACCGTGGCTTGGGTTTGACGCCCATCACGCAGAGGTCGTCTCCGCGGTGGAAGCGCTGGCGCGCCAGGGGAAGGAAGTCACGGTCTTGGACCTAGCGCTGGAGCCCTTTTTGACGGAAATGCTGGCGGGCGTGTTTGGTGTATCCATCCGACAGGGGGCATCACGATGACGGCGCGTATTTTGGTCGCGGGAACGGGCGTGCTTGCAGACCATGTGTGCAAGCGATTGACCGTCGAAAACGTGTGTGAGGTGATCCGCCAGCCTGAAGTGGAGGCCGCAGTGCCTGCGGACATCTGTTTGGCGCTTGTGCTGGACGATGCTTGGCAACCGCACGTGCATTCCGCCGCTGAAAACATCTATCGCCCGGCTGGGGTTCCTTGGCTGCGGGGGTTTGTCGCTTTTGGCAACGGGATCATCGGTCCACTCGTTCGTCCGCATGGCGCTGGCTGTTCACAATGTGCGGACTTGCGCACATTGATGGCGGAAGCTGATCGCCGCGAGATGTTGGCGTTGCGCATCCAGTTTGCGACGCAAGGCGGGGTAGAACGAGATGCTTGGGCGACCCGGACTGGGCTCTTGCACATGGCGAACATCCTCGTGGCCGAGGCAGTGCGGATATTGTGCGATGGCGAGGCATGTCGCATGGTGGACCATATCGTGTGCACAAACTTGCAGACCCTGGATACGACGCGACACTTCATTTTGCCCAATGCGCAATGTCCTGTTTGTGGCACATTGCCGGAGGATGCGCCGGAAGCAGCTTTGATTCCACTTCATTCTAGCCCGAAACGGGACGAAAACAGCTTTCGCAGCACATCGTTGGCAGATTTGCAGGAAAAACTGACACATGACTATTTGGATTACGATACGGGGCTGCTCAACGGTAAAGTGCACGACTTAATCACCCCATTTGCCGCCGTCAGTGTCAATCTCCCGCTCTTGGTCGGAGACGAGGGCACCTCTGGTCGATCCGACTCGTATCCGGAATGCGAACTGATTGCCATTCTAGAGGGGCTGGAGCGATACTGCGGCTTGGAACCGCGCGGCAAGCGCACAGGCGCCATTTTTGACTCATATGCGAATCTGCAAAGCGATGCCTTCGATCCGGCGAAGGTTGGCTTGCACGGCCCAGCGCAATATGCCCGGCCTGATTTTCCCTATCAAGCGTATGACAGAGATACCCCGATGGACTGGGTGTGGGGATACTCGCTGACCGAAAAGCGGCCCATCTTGGTGCCAGAGCGGTTGGCCTACTACAGTTTGGGCGGTCAGGACGGGTTCGTCTATGAAACGTCAAACGGCTGCGCCCTTGGCGGCAATTTGGTGGAGGCGATTTTTCATGGCATCCTCGAAATCGTGGAACGGGACGCTTTTCTCATCACGTGGTATGCCAAACTACCTTTGCCTAGTATCGATCTCGCCGCTCATACAGACCCTGAATTGAAATGGATGGTGGAGCGCATCCGCGTCGTCGCAGGTTATGACATGCATCTCTACAACGCGACGATGGAAAACGGGATTCCAACGGTCTTCGTCATTGCGAAAAACAGGAAATCATCTGGGCTCAATCTGCTTTGCGCGGCGGGTGCGCATCTGGACCCGATGCGCGCGGTCAAAGGCGCCATGCAGGAGACGGCTGGTATGTTGCTGCGCTTTGATGAAAAGCTGGAGGCAGAGCGAGCGACCTATTTGCAAATGTTGCGCGATTCGACGCTTGTCCGCCATATGGAAGACCACTCAATGCTATATGGTCTGCCTGAAGCAGAGTCGCGGCTGGCGTTTTTGTTGGGAGGAAAACGGCCCGTTCAAACGTTCGCGCAAGCGTTCAAGTGGGATGCGTCGCACACAGATTTGACAGACGACCTGGAGGATCTATTGAATCTCTTCAGCCAGTTGAACCTCGATGTCATTGTCGTGGATCAAACGTCGCCTGAAATTGCGAGAAATGGTCTTCATTGCGTGAAAGTGTTGATTCCAGGCATGCTGCCGATGACCTTCGGCCATCATTTAACGCGCCTGGAAGGACTGGATAGAGTGCTGCGCGTGCCGATGGCGCTTGGGTATACAGATAGACCGCTGACCCGGGAAGAACTCAATCCCTATCCGCACCCATTTCCCTAACCCCCTGAGCTTTGGAGTGAGCGAAATGCAATTGGATGAATTTTTGCATCATCTTCATTTTGACACCGATAAAGTGCGTCCCGTGGATTTGGTGGTGGACTGGGCGGATGCGCCGCTGCCTTATAAGCTGTATCAGGATTTACCGGTCACTTCGCTGTCGGCTGAAGTTCCTGTATCGCTGCATGCGGTCCGGTCACAGGAATCGAGCGTCGGGATCGAAGAAATCGGCGGTTTTCTCTGGTATAGCTATGGTTTGACACAACTGTGCCACACACTTTTCCCGCTAGGTGAGGGAGAAAAAGCGGCAAATGTCATGCAGATGTTGCGGCGGTATGTGCCTTCCGGCGGCGCGCTCTATCCGAGTGAACTGTACGCATACTTAAAGTTGGAAGGTCTGGCTCCTGGCATCTATCACTACGATGTCGCGCATCACCGCTTGGTGTGCTTGCGAGAGGGGAATTTCGACCGATATCTGGCGCGCGCACTTGGCCATCGTTGTGACATGACATCTTGCTTTGGCGCGCTTTTTGTCTCGACGATGTTCTGGAAAAACTTTTATAAATACAACAACTTTGCTTATCGGTTGCAAGGACTCGACGCTGGCGCGCTCATCGGGCAACTGCTCGAAGTGGCCAAACAGTGCGGGTACGCTGCGTTTGTCGATTTTCAATTCCTCGATAGGGCCATCAATCACTTGCTTGGCTTATGTGACGAGGAAGAGAGCGTATACGCGGTCGTGCCGTTGGCCCTAGCGGATAGCGGGGGATTCATAGGGCAGGCGGATTTGCAAGGGACGAGCGGGATCGAATCTGCGGATGTGCTTTGCCGCGAATTGGCGGAACTGCCGCACAAGCACTATGTGAAATCGAAGAAAATCACAGGCTATCCGCTTTTGATCAAGATGAATGAAGCTGCGATGATGCACTCGACGCAGGCTTTCACCTACATGCCAAAGGCACAGCAGGAGACGGGGTACACTGCTGGTCCGATTGTGAACTTGCCGAATGAAGTTCAATCGTCGGATTGGGATTTTATAGACCTTTGTCGCCAGCGATATTCACCGGGACTGGATTTCATTCCGGGTGGTGTGGGGCTTGCGGAGCTATCCGCTTTACTGGCGGGGGCGACATCGTCGTGCGGGTACGGCGATGATTTGGCTTTGGCGAACGAGACATGCGCGCCAAGATTGGCCATGGCAGGCTGTGTGCATGGTGTCGATGGGCTGGAGGATGGGGCGTACATCTATGATCATCGGGCGCATGGCTTGCGGCTGCTGCGCGCGGGGGATCATCGCATGCATTTGCAGTTGGGGATGTCGATGCCGACCGTCAATCTATTTCAAGCGCCGCTATGTCTGCATGTGGTAGGTTGCCGCGACTTTTATCGGACACGGTTTGGCTATCGCGGCTATCGCATTCAGCAGATGGAAGTCGGGATGCTGTTGCAACGCCTGCTGTTGGCCGCTGCAGCGCTCGGCATGGGGGGACATCCATTGCTTGGTTACGACGAGGGCGTCTGCGATGACATCTATGACTTCGGGCAACAGGGCAGGACGTGTCTGATTCAGGTGCCAATGGGGTTTTATCGAAAAACGTCTCGGTTTGAGGGGCTTTTGTGGGGATAACTGTGTGGCCATGTCATCCACAATGACCTTATCGCCTTCAATGTGTGATGCAAGCTCTTCCGCCAGTACGAATTGATTCGGAAACAAGCTACGAACTTGCTACGCTCGCTGGCGCACCGCCGACTGCGCAGCCAACACGAGCAAGCTAAGCGCCATGCATTCATCGGACGACTTAATTCAAAGCCACGTTAGTGGCAAGACAAAAAGTCACCCCAATCTGGCGCCTAAACCAAGAGGGGTGACTTTTATTTATGTGAACGAAAAGCGACTATGATCGTTACTAAGAGTGCCAGAAGAGCAAGAAGAAACATGCCCGCCTGAAATGCAACTTCTAGTGCGCTGCACTTCCAATTGAGATTTTACTGCTTAAATCCGGGCTCCCTTAATGGCTCCTTCTTCGTCTGCATCCTCGTCCACAGCGTCGGATGCTGGTGTGTCATCGCCATTTTGCAAAGCGACAATGGTCTTAAATTTCTGATCGACAACCCAATACGTGACAACTGCCGAAATGCTGAAGAAGAGGGTGATCATCAAAATCGACAACGCGTGGTGAATGGATAGGGAGAACCAGACCCATAGGGCGACTAGATTCAAAAGTGTGAGATAAGGTTTCAACAGGTTCAGCTTGACTGCGTACAGAAACAGCTGCGAGGTCTTTAACCGCACGTGCGCCATCAGCGGGAAGACGTGTGTGAGCGTAGACAAGGCAAAGAGGGTGATAATCCCCATCACAATCAGGCCTAGCGTGCTGAATTCTGTATGCACCATCAGGAAAAAGCGATAATCAGCCCACGCAATGATGCCTACGACACCAAAGACGATGGCAGTGATCCAGCTTTGCACAATATTTTCCTTGAAAGACAACCAAAAAGTTTTCAGCAAAGGGGGTTCATCTTTGTAGACGAGTTTCCTCGCGACGGAAAACAAGGCGGCAGTGGCTGGCGGAATGGTGACGAGCGGGATACAGAACGCGATGAACAACAAGTTGAGCAACAAACATTGGTACAGAAACGACAACACCTTATATATCGGGCCGTTAAAGGAAAACACGGGGCAAAACTTCCTTTCGCAATGCTGTTTCTTCCGACATGGACGAAAAAACAATTCTCACTGTAGCGAAGACACGGTTGAATCGCAAGTGTCTTTTTTTTAATTGACAACGCTGTCATTCGTCTTTTATATTAGACAACAGTATCCGTTTTCAAGTCTTGTTTCAAGAGGAATGACATCGTTATCACTTTAAGGTGACAACGATGTCAAATGTCTGGCGAGTTTGAGTTCGGATGAGATCGCCATGTGTGATGCATTCTGTACCAGCAGAAACTTGAGATATCAGTCATCGGATGGAGCGCACAAAGGCAACGATGTATTTATCAGCGTATCAATTTAAAAGTTCTTAATGTTTGGTGGGTGAGGGTATGACAACCATTCACGACGTTGCAAAATTAGCCGGTGTATCGCCAATCACGGCATCCCGCGCGTTGAACAAGCCGGACATGGTGCGTCCATCCACACTGCAGCGGGTGAAGGAAGCGGCGGATCGACTTGGCTATCAACCGAATTTCGTGGCCAGAAGCCTGCGCACGGGTCAAACGCGCATTGTCACGCTCGTGGTGAATCAGAAAACCACGTATGACCCACTCATGTTTGAATTTGCCACAGGCGTGAGCGAGTCATGTCGAGCGCATGGGTATTCGTTGCTCATTTATCCAGCGAAGGAACCCAATAGCGCACTGGATGAACTCATTGGCAAAGTCGATGGTCTGATTCTGACCGATATCGCCGACCAGGATTCAAGAGTGGAGGATCTGCTTGGCAAAATCCCCATCGCGATTTTTGGCGAGAGCCGACATCGCATTCCCCAGGTGGACATCGACGACGCGTGGGGGGCGATGACGGCGACCGAACACCTGCTTGGCCTGGGTTATCGGGACATTGTCATGGTGACGAGCGACGTCAAGCTGTTGTTTCTCAAGCACCGCATGCAGGGATACAGCAACAGCATGATATCAGCCGGGCTGACCCCAAAGTTCGCATTCGGCTCACTCGATATCCTTGGTGGGGAAGCCGCGATGGGGACGCTGGATCAACTGCCCGAGGCTGTGTTGTGTGTGTCCGATAGTATGGCCATTGGCGTCATGCGTTATCTGAATCTCAGAAACTTGCAGATTCCGGTGGTTGGATATGATGGCGGGTACTTAGGGGAAATCACCACGCCGACACTGACATCGGTGAAACAGCCATTTTACACAGCTGGTGAACAGCTGGCCCAAGGCATGTTTCAACACTTGCGATCCCGCCGGTCGACAAAGCAAGTCATCCGACCGACGCTGGTAATTCGCGAGTCCACATGGCCCAAGGCCCCGGATACAGCAGGTGAATCATAACCACTTTGCGTGATTACAAATCACGTCATGAAGCTTCATATGTGGCAGAGGAGGTTGTTCAATGGGCACGTACAAGGAAAAAAACCATCAACTGACGGATCCCTATGTGACGGCTGGCAATCGCGTTTATGTGATTGGCGCCCAGAATGGGCTGTTCCCGGATGAGGGTGGTCACATTGCGGGAGAAATGGCTGGTGTTTGGAATCATCCCATCAAATTGTTGGACGGGTTCTTTGTCGGCATCCGGGATGAAGCGGGCACGCGGTGGCCAACGGCCAAGGCGTTTCGCACATATTCGTTTTACACAGAGCACCATTACGACGAAGCGGGTTTTCAACTGGTTCGCCGTCAATTCGTGCCAGACAATGAAGAGTTGGCATTCATCACGTTTGAGGTCGTCAATCAGACGGCAACGCCTTTGCAACTAGACTTGATTTTTGCCGTCAAGTCGGATCTTCGCCCCGGTTGGTTGGGCGAGGAGACAGACGGACAGGACGTTGTCGCTGTGCGGGAAAACAGCCTGGTGTTCAACGACAGCGCCAATCCGTGGTCTGTTGCAGTGTGTTCGGATTTGGACGCGCAGCAAACAGAATCCAGCAGTTTGGGCTGCCCGTTTGAAACCAAAGGAAATGGCGCATTTGGCGCGCTCATTCTCCCGCTTACTTGCGAAGCTGGACAAACGGCTACTGTGACTGTCTGCATCGCAGGTTCCTTGACCGACTCGGACAGGGCGACAGAAAGGGTTAAAGACGGATTGAACCGTTACGAGTCACTTTGGCAAGCCAAGCAACAGCGCTATGAGGAACTCGACAACACAAGCAAAGTGACCGTGCCTAACGCGGATTTGAATGACACCGTCCGCTGGGTCAAGTTCAACACGGATTGGCTTGTGCGCGATGTGCCCGCCATCGGAAACGGCCTTGGCGCAGGTTTGCCAGAGTATCCGTGGTGGTTTGGCTGTGACAACGGTTACGCCTTGCAGGGCGTGTTGGCAGCGGGAGCGTTTTCGGTCGCTGAAGATACGTTGCGCTTGTTAGCTTCCGTTTCCGCGCGGGAGAACGGCAACGGTCGGATCATCCACGAGGTCAGCACGACCGATGTGGTGTTCAATCCTGGCAACACGCAGGAAACGCCGCAGTTCTGCATGACGGTGTGGGAGACGTTCAAGTGGACTGGCAATCTCGAATTCCTGCGTGAAATGTATCCCGCCGTGCAGAAGGCCATCGAATGGACGATATCCATGGCCCCGGATGGGAACGATCTCGCCGTAGGCTACGGCATCATGGAAGTCGAGAACCTGAACGCCAAGCTCATTGACACCGCGGTATACACAGAGCAGGCGTTTGAGGCGTATGCGCAGATGTCGACATTGCTCGGTTATGAGGATGTTGCCACACAGATGCGTGAACGGGCAGAGAAGCTGCGCGAGGAAATATTGAATCGCTTCTGGTTGGCCGACGAAGGCCTATACGCAGATGTGCTCGTTGACAGCCAAGGGATGAATCAGCATCTGTATCTATGGGCGGATCGTCAGGACAAAGAGGGCCGTCATCGGGCAGCAGAAGAATATCGCAGTTTGATAGACAAGGACGCGCATGGAGAACGGCCGTTTTTGCTCAAGAATTGGGTCATCAGCACACCGGTTGAAACGGGCATTGCGCCAAAGGCGCAGGCCGAGCAGTTGCTGGCGCGCATGCGGACGCCAGAATTCAAGGGTTCCGCAGGTCTGTATCTCTCGGGGATTGATCAGACACACATGATGACCATCTCCACGTCCGTTCAAGCAGTTGCGGAATGTCGTTACGGACATGTGGATGAGGCGGTTGAGTGGTTGGAGCAATTGGCAGCCACCCGCGATTTGCGTGTACCGGGCTCCATTTCAGAGATGTCACCTGATTACGGCTGTTTTGTCCAAGCCTGGACCATCTATGGCGCCATGGTTCCGATTGTGCGCCACATGTTTGGTGTCGATCCGCTGGCACACAAACAGTGTTGCTCGATAGACGTTTGCATGCCGAAGACCTGGAATACGGCCAAGTTGGAACGGCTTCGCGTCGGGGAAAACGACATTTGTTTGCAGTATGAGCGCGTTGGGGACGAAGAACAGTTGACGATTCGAACGACGTTGGACTGGACGTTCCAATTTGCGCGTCCTGTCACCGTACTTCAGCAGGCGGGTTTACAAACGCCAGTGTCTGATTTGCAAATTAGCGCCGGAGAAACGGTTACGGTTCGCTTCGGATAAATGTGTCAGGATGGGGCGTCCGCAAGGAGGTGAGCGACGCACCTGCATATGTCGGAGAAATACATGCAACCTTAAGTGGATAAACGAAGAAATCGCACTGATTATATCATTTATTTTCTAGCCATTACTTTAGAGGGGGAAATTCAAATGAAGAAAAAAGCTCGCCGTTTAGCTGGGACATCTTTAGGGTTGACCGTGTTGTCAGCAGGTATGTTGTATGGCTGCGGAACCCCATCCGGCAACCAAAGTGGCAGTGGGCAAAGTGGCTCAACAGGGACCATCACGCTGAACGTCGCAACATACGAAGGCCAAGGCACTTCTTTGACAGACCAACACAAAATCGCTCAGGCCTACATGAAGCTGCATCCAAACGTGAAGATCAATATCATCTCCATCCCGAGCAACTACGATCAAAAAATAGAAACAGAAGTCGCCGCCGGCGATGCGCCGGATATGTTCCAGATTGGCGACGGTGACGTGTCGATGTATGCGAATAAGAAGAGCATCATCAATTTGTCGCCGCTGTTGGCCAAGAACAATGTCAACTTGAAGGCGTATTATCAGTCCGTTCTCGACACAGGCAAAGTCAATGGCCAAATCTACACCATGCCCAAGGACTGGAGCGATCTCGCTGTCTACTACAACAAGAAGATGTTCCAGGCGGCGCACATTCCGCTTCCAACGGCAAATTGGACGTGGGCGCAACTGGCTGCCGACGCCAAAAAGCTCACCATCACGAAAAACGGCAAGACCACACAATGGGGTGTTTTGCTCCCGGGTGACTCGACGCGAGAAGTGGAGCCCATCGTGTTTGCCTATGGCGGCAGCATCATCAACCCGAACGGGAACTCCTACACGGGTTATCTAAACAGCAAGGGCACAGCAGCAGGTTTGACTGAATACCAAAGCATCTACAATAGTGGCGCCGCTCCAAGCGCTTCTACGGTCAATGGATTCCAGGGTGTGGATTTGTTCCAGGCGAAAAAAGTCGCCATGGAAGTGTCGGGGGATTGGCCGAACGCCAACTACAAGACGACACCGGGGCTGTCTTATGGTGTTGCGCCACTGCCTGCTGGACCAAAGGGGAAAGCGAACACCATTTGTTATTCCGGCTGGGGGATTTCCTCACAGTCCAAGAACCAACAAGCAGCATTCAAGTATCTTGAATACCTCGCTGGACCGAAGGGTGAAGCGCAGTTGACGAACTATTCGCTCGTCTCTTTGCCAGCTGTTGCAAAGACTCAAGGCCAAGACAACGACCCAACTTTGAAAGGGTTCCTGGATGGCGTCCCGTATATCAAACCGCTGCCGGATCTCATCAGTCCATATTGGAATGCGAGCGGCAATACGCAGTTCCAAGACGTCCTTGACAAGATGTTGGCCAACCCGTCGCTGGATATCCAATCCACTTTGAATTCAGCGGCAACTGCGGCAAACAGCGCGCTGCAACAGGCCAAAGCGCAGGATTGAGCTGTAAACCAGTTGCCGATGCGCGACAGTCAGACCGAAATCACCTGGCTGTCGCGCACGAAGGAAATGGTTCGCCCCTGAGCGACATCCCTCAGGGTGCTTTGAACCTTCGTTGAGCAGGAGGGTAAAACAAATGGGAGTCAGTTCTTTGCCACTCGAACAGAAGCCGAAAGCGAAAAAATCAGTCCAGAGAAGGCGTGAAACAGTGACCTTCTATCTGCTGATAAGTCCTTGGATTGTCGGTGTGTTGGCTTTTATCTTGGGGCCAATGGTTCGCTCTCTGTACTTGAGTTTCACCAACGATGACCTATTAAGCCCACCGCGTTGGGTGGGGTTGCTCAATTACAAGACGATGTTGCACGATCCTCTGTTCTGGCAGTCGCTCAAGGTGACCTTTGTCTATTCTATTATCGCTGTGCCTGCGGGGCTCGTGGCTTCATTGGCCATCGCGCTTTTGCTCAACAACGCGGTTGTTGGCATGCGCTGGTTTCGAACGATATTTTATCTGCCATCCATCTTGCCGGGCATCGCTGTCATGATTCTCTGGGTCTATATCTTCAATCCCAATCTCGGACTCTTGAATTCCATTCTCAGCGATTTCGGCATTCATGGACCGCAATGGATTTTCAGCAGCCGCTGGGCCTTGCCGTCACTCATCATCATGAGTTTGTGGACAGCAGGCGGCAATATGCTCATTTGGCTCGCGGGCCTAAAAGGCGTGCCGGAATATCTCTATGAGGCCGCGTCGCTCGACGGCGCCGGAACATGGGCGAAGTTCCGTCATGTGACCATCCCGATGATCACGCCGACGATTTTCTTCAATCTAATTATGGGACTCATCGGCGCGCTGCAGACCTTCAGCCAAGGGTACGTTATGACCAACGGCGGCCCGCTCAATTCGACGCTCTTCTTCAACCTGTTTCTGTTCAACAACGCGTTCGATAACTTCCGTATGGGATACGCGTCAGCGTTGGCTTGGGTGCTGTTCATCATCATCATGGTGTTTTCCTTGATTGTCATTCGTTCGTCGTCAGCTTGGGTTTATTACGAAGGGGAGAGGAGATAGGAACATGGCTCAAATTCACTCACAGGGATCGTCAAAGTCAGTTTCCATGTCCCCGTCTTGGAATGGTCGATCCGCTCGGCGCATCTTTTCCCTTGTCATCATATACGCCCTGTTGATCATCTTTTCTATCGCGTTCATCTTTCCTTTCCTTTGGATGTTGTCCACTGCGCTCAAGCCAAATTGGCAAGTTTCACAGTGGCCTGTTCAGTGGATTCCGCATCCGATGTTGTTTAGCAACTTCGTCCATGCGTTCACTGTCCTGCCGTTTGGCCGTTGGTTCGTGAACACCTGCATCATTACAGGGCTGACCATCGTTGGCACCCTCTTGTCTTGCACGGTCGTCGCCTATGGATTTGCCCGCTTTCGCGCGCCGGGACGCAATGTGTTGTTTGTCGTGTTATTGGCCACGATGATGTTGCCTTCTTCGGTCACCATCATCCCGCTGTTTGAGTGGTTCCGCGAACTGCATTGGATCAACTCCTTTAAGCCGCTGATTGTGCCGCAGTTTTTTGGCAACGCCTTTTTCATTTTCTTGCTTCGCCAGTTTTTCATGACGATACCGGTGGAACTTGAGGAGTCGGCCAAGATTGACGGTTTGGGCACACTCGGCACGCTCGTTCGCATCATTCTGCCCCTTACGATTCCAGCGCTCGCCACGGTTGGGGTGATGCAGTTCAATGGCACGTGGAACGACTTTTTCAATCCGTTGATTTATCTGGATGACCCGAACAAGTACACACTTGCGATTGGGCTCAACTTCTTCAAAAGCGAACAAAATGTGCAGTGGAACTATCTCATGGCGGCTTCCACCGTCATCATGCTACCGTCCCTGATTCTCTTCTTCTTCGGACAACGGTTCTATGTGGAGAGCATCACGTTAACCGGAGTGAAGGGATAATGACAATATAACTGTGGGGGATACATGTTGGATTACCTAGTGATTAAAGATGAGGATTTGTTTTTGTTGACCGACGTTTTGGGGAACATCAGCCCCGAATCGGAAAAAGGGCTTTATACACATGACACCAGAGTGCTGGACACGTACGTGATGACACTCAACGAAAAGCCGTTATCACTTTTGCACAGCTCCTGCGAGAAAGGATATATCTCCACCATTCACCTCACCAACAAGGAAGAAGTGAATGATGGCGCGGTCAAGGTGCGGCAGGAATCGCTTGAAATCAAACGTGAGCAGATTGTGCAAAAAGGGGTCTTCTACGAGCGGGTGACATTGTTCAACTATGCTCGGGAAACCCTGCCGGTCAACATTGGATTGTCCTTCGGCTCCTCCTTCACGGATCTATTTGAAGCACGTGGCGTCGTGCGGCCAGCGCGTGGTCGGGACTTGGAACCCGTTTGGGAAAATGGCTTTGTTCGGCTTGGTTACGAGGGCTTGGACGGGGTTGTCCGTCGGATTGAGGTGCGCTGTGACGCGGCCACGAAAACAGAAGCAGGGAAGTTTGAGATATCCGGGGTATTGACGCCGGATCAACCACTGGTCATTGATATCGCGGTGCGCGCGATGGTCGGCGACGAAGCTGGTTTGACACGCTCCTTCTCCGAGGCATTGTACGCACTTGAACATGCGCACGCCGAGTGGCTGAACAACTGTATGCAGGTCACCACAGACAACGAAGTGTTTAACGCAATGGTTGAGCGAGGCCTTGTCGATCTCCGCGTCTTGTTGACGGATCTCGGATACGGCTCGTTCCCAGTGGCGGGCATTCCGTGGTTTGCAGTTCCATTCGGACGCGACAGCATCATCGCTTCACTGCAACTGCTGCCGTTCAATCCTGCCATCGGAAAAGGCACCTTGCGCACCCTTGCGCACCTGCAGGGACACGAGGTCAACGCTTGGCGCGCCGAGCAACCGGGGAAAATCTTGCACGAGATGCGTCGCGGTGAAATGGCGAATATGAAAGAAGTGCCTTATCAGCGATATTACGGTTCCATTGACGGTACACCGCTATTTCTGATTCTTGCGGTCGAGTATTTCCGTCTCACGAACGATCTCGCCTTTATCGAGGAAATCTTGCCGAATTTGAAACGCGCCATCGCTTGGTTGGACGAGTATGCAGATGTGGATGGCGACGGTTTTACTGAGTACCACGTAGAGGGATCCAATGGACTGAGCGTCCAGTCGTGGAAAGATTCGTATGACTCGATGATTCACGTGGACGGCCAGTTGGCTGAAAGCCCAATGGCTGTCGTTGAAGTGCAGGGCTACGTGTACCACGCTAAAATGGGTTTGGCCGAGTTGCTGCCGCGCTTGGGCGAGGACGAGTTGGCCGCGCGCTTAGGCGCCGAAGCAGAAGCGCTCAAACAGCATTTTAACGAAGTGTTTTGGATGCCTGAAAAAGAATATTTCGCGCTTGCGTTGGATAAAGACAAGAAACAAGTTCAGATTACGACTTCTGATCCCGGGCATTGCTTGTGGTCGGGCATTGTGGACGAAGAGAAAGTCCAACCACTGGTCGATTGCCTGATGAGCGACGGATTGTTTTCCGGCTGGGGCGTTCGGACGGTCAGCAGCGAGGAAGCTGTCTACAGCCCCATCAGCTATCACAACGGATCGGTCTGGTCACACGACAACTCGCTTGTTTTGATGGGGTTGGCAAAACAAGGCGCAGAAGAAGCTGTGAATCGCTTGTCCGAAGCGCTGCTGAAGGCATCGCTGCAGTTTGACTACCAACGTCTCCCAGAACTGTTCTGCGGACATGATGATTCCCTTGGTTCCATTGTTCGTTATCCTGTGGCATGTATCCCTCAAGCATGGGCTGCGGGGACACCGCTGGTCATTGCCCAGGCGATTCTGGGCGTCGATGTGGACGTGGCGCGCAAGGTGGTGCGCTTGTCGCCAACTTGGCCGGATTTCGTCAATCGGATCGAGGTCAAGCACATGCCTGTGGAGAACACCGTGGTGTCTTTCGCCATCGACAAACGGGAGGGCCTTCAGTTGCTGGAGTCGAATGGATACAATGTGGAACTCAAGCAGACGGAGGGGATTCCCCAACCGCTCTGACAATCAACGGCCGCCATGCATGATGCGCCTTGCACCATCATGAAAATGTCAGTCCATCAAGGCATCGCGGATGGCGCACGCACAGGTATCGATTTTATTTTCAGGGTAGACATGGAGGGTTGGCGGTGGCTGCGGGTTTGTCGGGAAAGCAGTTTGTCATTGATTATCTCAATCAATTGAAGTTAAAGCCGAGCAAAAACTTTCGTCAATTTTGGAACGACCTCGAATATCAGCATGGTCGACGCGCCATCGCTCCATTGAAGGAAGCCATGAGTCAGCGAAATCCAGGCGCAACGACGAATGATATCTACGTCTTGAAGAATCAAAATCTGAAGTTGAGTCTGGATTTCGCCAAATACTCGGCGGATCTGTATCGGCGATTTTTCGATTGGCTCGTTGCAAGGCCGCATCCACAAGCTGGTCGCTTACTGGATGTCGGGTGCGATAACGGCATTGTGACGTGTTTCATCGCATCGCTTTTCCCTGAATCCGAAGTGGTCGGCGTCGACATTGAGCCTCGGGCTGTTGCCTGCGCAGAAGAATTGGCCAATCGGCTGGGGTTGACCAATGTGCGCTTCTTTCAGTCAGATGTCAGGCAACTAGATACGTTGCTTGACGCGCGCTCGTTTGACCGTATCCTGTCCGTGCGTTCATTCCACGAAATGCTTGGTGAAGTAAGTGAGCCGCCGCGTCACTGGTCGACACAAGAACTTTTGGGACGATCGGTAGAGGCGGGCCACCTCCATCTCCTGCGCATGATGCGCAATTTACTCCGTGATGAAGCCGCAGAACTCATCACCTTCGAGCGCCTTCCTTGGCTCGCTTCAGCAGCGATGTGGGCAGATGAACTCAAGCAAGCCGGTTTATTTGTGGACTGGGCGCAAGCGGAGTTCATCGCCTTCCAAGAGGTGGGCGAAAATCAGGAAATGCCCGTGTTTGTGTGTAGGACAACCCCTTCTGACTGCGCCATCCTCGAAGGGGTGTATCGGTTGTATGGGGCAGGCAGTGCGGCAGCGTTGATGGCCGGAGCAGAATATGAGGACGCCGAGGCGGAAGCGCTGTTTTACAGAATCGAAAGCAAGCAGTTTTTATCCGGGATCCAAATCGACTTTCCCGAAGATACACAAATGCGATACGAACTTTGGCAGACCGAATCATCTCCGGTGCTGTATCAATACACGAATGTGGGCAACCGCAAGTTGAACGTCCTGTCTGTGGGTGATCTCGAGACCGCGATGCGGGACTTCGAGGTGACCCTTCCCGCGCATTATCAGAATCAGGGATTTAAGGTGAAGACATACCATGAGCAAGTGCAGCGCGGCGAAAAGTGAACGCTAGCGAGGAAGTAGTACGAGCATGCAGGGGAGATGAGGGAAGGACCATGAAGTCAGGCATTAAAATCGAACCTTGTCAGCGAATCTACGAGGAAGGCGCTGTGGTAGAGAGCTGGCTTCACATCCGGAATGATGGGGAAGCATCTGCGGCGGTGCCACGTACTGACTCTCTGGTATTGGAACTTCCGCAAGGTGACTATGAGCTCCTTTACTATACGAGCTCCTGGGGAAACGAGTTTCAGCCAATTCGGCACAAGCTGACAGAGGAAGTTCACCTTTGCAACCAGACTGGGCGTTCTTCACAGGGCGTGCATCCCTGGTTTACGTTAATTGGGCCTGATGCACGAATCATGACGGGCACCATCATGTGGTCGGGCAACTGGGCAATTCACTTTGAGCCACACGCGAACGGTCTTTGCGTGCGGGCCGGGATCGACGAATCCCTCTTGCAAAAAACGTTGATGCCAGGCGAAGCGATGGAGACGCCGCATGTGGCGGTCGCCTACGCTGCTTCTGGGGATCTGAATGACACCTCGGTGCTGCTGGCGAGGGTGGGCCGCGCGCATTGGATTCCCGCATGTGGCGCGACGGACAGTTTGGCGGTGGAGTGGAACCACTGGTGGGTGTATGAAGACAAAATCATTGATGAAACGGTGTTTCGCCAAAACGTCGATATCGCCAGCGAACTGGGCTTTGAACTCTGCACGCTGGATGCAGGTTGGTTTGGCCCATCTGATGCCGAGGTGTCGTGGTTTGACGTGCGCGGTGACTGGGATCTTGTCAATGAAGCTCGCTTTCCCAGCGGCATTCGAGCGTTGTCCGACTACACGCACGCAAAGGGAATGAAGTTTGGGCTGTGGTGTGAGATAGAGGCGCTGGGGCAAAAGGCCCATTTGGCCATTGAACAGCCGGATTTTTCCGCTCTGCGAGACGGGAACCCCATCGGATACGTATGTTTCGGCAATCCCGCTGTGCAAGAATGGGCGTTTCACGTGCTTGACCGCCTCATTACAGATTATCGCTGCGATTGGGTGAAACTCGATTTCAATCTTGATCCCATGGCAGGTTGTAATCGCGTGGATCACGGGCACGGCGCGGGTGACGGACTGTATGAACACTATGTCGGCTATTACATTGTCCTAGATAAAATCCGAGCTAAGCACCCGGATGTGGTGCTGGAAAACTGCGCGAGCGGCGGACTTCGCATTGATCTCGGCATGCTTCGCCATACGCATACCACATTTCTGAGCGATCCCGATTGGCCGGACCACAACCTCCAGGTTTTCTGGGGCGCGACTACAATGCTGCCTGCTCACGCATGTCTGCATTGGGCCAACAGCGAGTGGTACGGCGAAAATCCCAACCAAGTCTTTCATCCAGATGATCCAAACGTGACCGACTACGAACTCGATCTCTATGTGCGCAGCGCGATGTTAGGCGGGCTAGGCTTTTCCCAACGCCTGCCGGATCTCCCACAATGGATACGAGAACGGTACAAGGCACATGTGGTGACTTATCAGCAACTTGTCCGCCCGTTTGTCAGGGAAGCGGATGTGTACAGGTTGACAGATCAGCCGAGACGGGACGGCGTCGGCACCCGCTGGGCTGCTTTTCAGTATGATCTACGCACAGTTCAAGCGCATCTTCTCTTTGTGTTTCGGCTCACGGGAGCGGAACAGACCAGGCGCATCAAAATGAAAAATCTGAAGCCGGAAATCATGTATGGCTTGTCCTGGGATGCGATTGGCTGCGCTGGGCGCGAAGCGCGTTGTTCGGGAGAACAACTGATGCGAGATGGGGTGCTGTTTGATGAACTGCGGGAAATGGAGTCTGCGCTCCTTCATATCACGGAAATAGACTGCCATGCGTGATGCACCCCGCACCAGCAGAACCATGAAAATGCCAGTCAATCGGAGCATCGCGGATGGCGCGCGCAGGTATCGACTTTATTTTCAGGATAGATGAGGGAAATCAGGGAGGGACATCATGCCTGTCATAAGACAAACAGACCAACAAACGTATCCAGTTTGGAGTGAGTTGAGTCATTACGGCGTGAACCACTTGCATGTTGGCGACGAAGTGGAAGTGCATTTTCACGACTGTCACGAATATTGGATCATCGTTTCCGGAAAAGGGATTTGCACGACGGAGGGCGACACGTACGAGATTGGGCCGGGAGATCTCGTGCTGACCAAGCAGGGAGACGAGCACTCCCTTGTTGTCACAGAGGAGATGGTTGCGGTCTACATCTATGGAAAAATGGATGAAGGCGGCAGAATAGGTCATTTACATCGATAAATACATCGCTAAGAGGTGCATAGCTATGCCATTGCAACTGATACAGGTGGGACTGGGCGCGCATGGATTGGGTGTCGCACAAAGTGATGTGCTCATGGCGCAGGACTTTACCTTTTGCGGGATTGTCGATATCGATGAATCCAGACTGCGCCAAGCGAGTCAGCTTCTCCAAGTTGAGCCGGCGCAGTGTTACACAGATTACAAAACAGCGTTTACCCAAGGGGGCGCCGATGCAGTGTACATCACGGCTGCCTCTCCATTTCATTATGACATCTGTAAGTGCGCGCTAGAGGAAAATCTGCACGTATTGGTTGAAAAACCTTTTGTGACCGAGATCGACCAGGGAAAAGAACTGGTGGCCATCGCAAAGCGTAAAGGGCTTAAATTGATGGTCGATCAAAATTATCGCTGGGTTAAAAGCGTGTTGACACTCAAACGCGAGATTGGTCGGCAGGCGCTCGGTGAACCGATGTTTGTAGACGCCAAGTTTTTCTACTCCCATGAGGGAAAGCCATATCAACGCCAAATGCAGGATTATATGTTGTTTGAGATGGGTATTCACCATATTGATATGATGCGCTTCCTGTTCGACGAGAATATTCACACGGTCAGAGGGCGCACGTGGAATACGCCTGGCAGTGGCTATCTCGGTGACCCGCACGTGTACGCCGTCTACGAGCTCGATGGAGGCATGCCGATTTTTTACATCGGAAGTTTGTTGACACAGGGTCTGTCTTCGCCGTGGGAAGGACAATGGCGCGTTCAATGCACCAAAGGCTCGATTCATCTCGATGATCTTGGGGCAGGCTATGGCGTCTATCTGGTCAATGAAGTGCAGGAAGCGGCCAAAGTGGACGACGTGATTCCCAAACACGAAAGCATCCGGGGTGTGTTGGCGGAGTTTGCGGACGCGATTCTCCATGATCGAGCACCGCTGTCATCTGGTGAAGATAATCTATTGACGCTCGCGGCGTTGAACGCGACGAGCGATTCATCGCGAGATGGAAAGGCCTGCTGTCCCATGGATTATTTGCAATAGGCGCACTGGATGGGCGCTATGACCGGATGGCGGGGCTGCCAATGCCGCGAGCGCCTAGATGCGCTTTCGTTTCAATCAGTTTTCTATTCTTGCTCTCTGCTTGCGATCAGCTTACATAACAGATGGTATTGGGGATATACTGCGCATGCAACTGCTTTTAATCAGGAACGAAAAGGAGGCATTGCGCATGCCCAACACCGTCTTGCAGCAGATAGCTTCACTGGATTGGCAGTCACTTCAATCAACGCTCGACGAATGTGGTCACGTGACCATTCCGGCGTTGCTCGGCATGGACGAATGCCGCGATCTCATCGACATGTACGCCAATGAATCTCTCTTTCGCAGTAGGATAAATATGGCTAGATACCGCTTCGGGCGCGGAGAGTACAAATACTTTCAAGCGCCGCTTCCCACACTGGTACAACACTTGCGCATGGGGTTTTATCCAGAACTCGCGAAGACGGCCAATCGCTGGTTGCAACAGCGTGGACGAGATGCGCTCTACCCACAGACATTGCCTGCATTCCTCGAACGTTGCCATCAACACGGACAGAATCGCTCAACCCCATTGATGTTGCAGTATGAGACAGGGGGCTATAACTGTTTGCACCAAGATTTGTACGGTGAAGTTTTCTTCCCGTTTCAAGTCGTCATCCTGTTGAATCAATGTGGCACAGATTATACCGGCGGCGAATTTCTGCTGGTGGAACAGCGGCCGCGCGCCCAATCGAGGGGATATGCCATTGCGCTCCAACAAGGAGATGCGTTGATTTTTCCGACGCAGCATCGCCCTGTGCAAGGGACCAAAGGATATTATCAAACCACATTGCGCCATGGTGTCAGCACGATTGCATCGGGAAAGCGGTACAGCTTGGGCATTGTCTTTCATGACGCGCAATGAAGCCGTCAGTTGGAGGCTAGCTTTGTGTATTTTTTACCAATCTCTGCCCGGTAGCGGAGGTGTGGCTTCATGTAAGTGTTTGCATGCCTAGCAAATGGTTTTATGTTATTTTTTATTACATATCCAAATAAAAAAGCCGATATACGTTATATTATATTACATAAGTTGTTGACGATTACGGATGATTTCCATACCCTAAAAGTGAATTAAAGAGAACAACTGGATGGGGAGGGGGACGCGATGAGAGCAATAACTATGCATAAATAATTGGTGATTCATATAGATTTTATAAACAGAATTATCAATTATTTATCTCTGGTTACTTTTTTCAAGATAAAAAGAAACGCAGAAGTTTACTTAGAACATATGAGGGGGGATCTTATCTACTGAATCTTTAGCTTACCGAGACGTTGATCGCGATCCTAAATCACCAATGAACGAGGAGGCGAAATTCATGAGGAGCATGATACTGAAGATCTGCAAAAGACTAGCAGGGATGCTCATTATGGTTCTAATTGTTGCTTCTTTCACGTTTTTTCTAGTTCGTATCATTCCCGGCAACCCGGTTCAGGCAAAGTATCTGTCTTTGGTTTCTAAAGGAGTAAGTCCTTATCAGGCCAATATACAAGTGCGTGCTCTGTACGGGTTTTTACCGCAAACCTCCTTATGGCACCAATACATCAGTTATATGGTGGATCTATTTCATTTGAACTTAGGCCAATCGATCACATATACAGGTGATTCCGTCTCCCAAATCATGTCTGATGCATTGCCGTGGACGATTGGTCTAGTTTCAATTGGTATCATCATAAGCTTTGTGCTTGGAGTGATTATGGGCGTTGTTGCTGCAGTGAAACGTTCTTCTAAAACGGGTGATGCCGTAACGTGGGGTTCAACTTTTTTGCATAGTATTCCTAATTATTTATTGGGTGTGCTCTTGATTTTCTTATTTAGCACATTCTGGCGTCTATTCCCAGTTGGCTCTCCCTATGACGCATCGTTAAAACCGGGCTTAAATATCCCTTTTCTAGCCTCGTTGCTTCGCCATCTTTTTCTCCCAATCGCCACTTATGTCATTTCAGGGTACGGTGGATGGACGCTTTCAATGAAATCCAGTGTTATCTCCGTACTTGGTGATGATTTTATACTCGCATCCGAACTCAGAGGAATGCGACGGGGGATCATTGTGCGCTACATTGCGAGGAACGCTTTTTTGCCACTTTTTACAGGACTGGCGCTCACATTAGGGTTCATGTTTGGTGGATCCGCCTTAATCGAGACAGTTTTCAACATTCAAGGATTAGGATACCTACTCACTTCTTCAACAGGGGCGTTAGATTACCCGTTGATGGAAGGGTGCTTTTTGTTAATCACAGTAGCTGTGATTTTGGCTAACGCTGTGGCCGATGTCCTATACACGGTTATTGATCCTCGGGTGAGGGGGTAGTTGTCATGAGCTTAGTGATCGGAAGTGGAAAAAGCACGAGAGTGGAAAAGTCCGTAATGACTTCCTGGATTCGTTTGATATGGACGACGTTCAAGCGCAAACCCACTAGACTGATAGGGCTGGGTATTGTTTTCTTCTTTTTCCTTATGGCTGCACTGGGCCCTCTTTTATACTCGAATCACCTTGCCGTTAATCCTATGAACATTTATGCAGCTCCAAGTTGGAGGCATCCATTGGGAACAGATTTTGAAGGGGAAGATGTATTAGCACAGATTATTCTTGGCTCGCGATATGTACTGTTATCCGCAATCATCGCGGCCTTTTTTACAGTGCTATTCGGTAGTGTGCTTGGGCTGGCGTCAGGTTATATAGGTGGAAAAACGGATTGGATTATCATGCGAATTACTGACTTGTTTTTAACAGTACCAACCTTTCCGTTGCTGATTGTCTTGTCGACCGTGGTTAGTTTTAGCTCTCCCGTCGGCATTGGGCTTGTGATGGGTGCAACCAGTTGGGGAGGTATTGCGCGAGCTGTACGCTCACAGACCCTTTCCTTACGCGAGCGAGGGTATATTGAGGCGGTTAGGGCCCTGGGCTTCTCCACACCACATATCATATTTAGAGAAATACTCCCCAATGTGGCCCCATATATAGCCATGAACTTACTTTTAAGTATCACTGGCAGTATTTATGGCGAAGTAGGTCTCTTCTTTCTTGGGATCATTCCCTTTTCGACTCAGAATTGGGGCGTCATGTTGAACATCGCATTTTCATCAGCGGGTGCAATTTATGAAGCCAGCTCATTTTTGTACTTGTTCTCACCGCTGATTTGTATCATGTTGCTGACATTTGGCATCGTGTTTGTCTTGGATGCAATTGATGAACTACTGAATCCAAGGTTGAGGAAGGTGTGATTTTAAATGGCGCTCTCTACGCGATATGGGAATGGTTCTACGGCTGTAATCAGTGATGACGTTTCATGTAGGATTCAGAATGTTACCGTAAAATACAAGCTTGATAATGGGGAATTTGCAGCGATTCGCTCAGTCAGTGCGAACATTCCTTCTGGGAAAATAACTGCCATGATTGGAGAATCTGGTTCGGGTAAGACAACGCTGGGACTAGCCATGCTCAATGGCGTATCACATCCAGGTAGAGTTGCAGAGGGTGTAATTGAGTACACGGGCGTTGGAGATATTCTTTCAAAAGAAGGGGAAGAACTTAGAAAACTAAGAGGTAAACATGTGGGCATGGTGTTTCAGGCAGCACAGAGTTCATTGAATCCATTAAAAAAGGTTGGCTCCATCATCATTGATCTCGCTAAATCGCACGGCTATGAGGATCCAAAGGTGTTAATTCGTTCTGCATGTGACCTGGCGCGACGGATGTCATTGGATCCCGACCGTGTCTTGAGCTCATTTCAGCATCAACTTTCTGGTGGGATGCGCCAACGAGTGAGTATTATTTTGGCGCTGATTCTCGAGCCAAAAATTTTGATTTTGGATGAACCTACCACTGCACTTGATATTTTATCTCAAGCTACTGTGTTAAAAGTGCTGCGTGAAATTCAGGAAGAACGAGAATTAACCACTGTTTTAATCACTCATGACATGGGTGTGGTTGCCGAATTATCCGACCAAGTATACGTCATGTATGCCGGGAAAATCGTAGAGGAAGGGAATACTTCAGAATTGCTGCAAAACCCTAGACATCCTTATACTCGTGCATTAATTCAAGCGATACCCAGGTTGACAGGTGACCGTTCTAAGGCAGTCCCCCTGTTGGGCTCGCCGCCAGAGATTTCTTCAACACCAAACGAAGGTTGTGTGTTTGCCAAACGTTGCGCATTTCGTCTGGATATCTGCGAATACGGTGAGACACCAAGGAGAATCACTGATGACGGTCATCAATACCTCTGTCATTTGAATGAGGAGGGTCTGGCATGATTGAAATAAAAAATTTGGAAATGACTTTTCCCGGGAATGGCGGCTTGCTTAGTCAAACATCGTTCAAAGCGTTGCGAGGCATCAACATGAAAATACAAGACGGCTCAGCGATTTCTGTGATTGGGGAATCAGGGTGCGGAAAGACAACCTTAGGGCGGATTTTGGCAGGTTATCAGCGGCACACTGATGGTCATGTTTATTTCGATGGTAGAGATGTGGATACCCTTAACAAGAAAGAACGCAAAGCGGAATTCCTCAAAGTTCAACTTATTCAACAAGATCCTTATGCTGCTTTGAATCCCTCCCGAACATTGGGCAAAGCGCTGTACGAGCCACTTCGGCTGCGTGCCAAGGCAATCGGGGAAAACCATGCATGGATTGAAAAACGTATGGAGTATCTCCTCGCTTTGGTCGGTTTAGATCCAGTTTCTACAGTTCATAAATATCAACACAATTTATCAGGGGGGCAAAGGCAGCGGTTCGTAATTGCTCGCTCTCTTACTGTGGATCCCAAAGTGCTGATTGCTGACGAGGCGGTGTCTATGATTGACGTCTCCCTTCGGTTGGAAGTTTTGAATCTTTTAAATGATCTCCGCTCTCGGCTAGGGATTTCGGTGATTTTCATTACCCACGACGTTGCAGCGGCTCGCTACATTGCGGATGAAAGCCAGCTGTATGTCATTTACAAAGGAGAAATTGTAGAGCAGGGAAAAACGGATGAAGTGATTAGCAAACCGATGCATCCATATACACAATCTCTCTTAAGTGCCATGCCTGTGTTAAAGGGGCTGGAATCCCCTGGGCCCGAGCGATTTGATCCGATTGAAGCACCAAATGAGGACCCAGTGGATACGCATTGCCTTTTTGCACAACGCTGTCCTTTTGCGCAGGACAAATGCTTCAAGGAACATCCGCAGCTAGAGAAAGTCGTTGACGATTCACGGTTTACAGCTTGTTTTTATCCGACCCCAAGGCGAGTCGCGCCTGTTTCAAATGAACGTGATGTAAGTTAAGCAAATTGAGCTGGGGGGAATTTAGGTGATATCCATTCATTCATTCTGTAGATGAATAATAGGGGGATCTGTTATGAAGAAAGTAACGGTAATTGGACTCGTTACCTGTGCATTCACCGTTTTGACCGGATGCGGTAATTCCAATGGGCAGACATCCGCAAACCAAACATCCTCTAGTCATCCATTTACTACAATCACCACAATCAATCCAGGCGCGCCTATGAACAAATATAACGGCAGCTATTATGAACCGGCAGGTATGGTGCTTATGCCGCTCGCTTGGACAAAGAATACTTCTGATGTGAATGCATTTTGGCCCTCTTTAGCCACAAAGTGGAGTTTATCTCGAGATGGGCGTTCTCTCACTGTGTGGTTGCGAACTGATGCAAAGTGGTCAAATGGAAAGCCCGTCACAGCAGAGGATGTAAAGACCACTTTTGCTGCTTTAGCGGCGACTGGTCAAGATTCGTACGAACTACAAGCCATCAAGATAGTCAATCCGCATGAAGTGATATTCAAAAGAGATCCAGCGCCGTTTAATTTGTTCGAAAATCAAATTCTTCAGCAGGTGATCACGCCGGCTCAAGTTTATGGGGAATTTCTACCTTCTGACACTTGGACACTGATTGCTGAATCTCAATATTTGGGTGCCAATCAGAAGTTGCAAACTTTAGCTACACAAGCTTCGAAAAAACTCACAGCGATTGGAGCAAAATTGCAGGCGTACAATCCTTCGACCAAGCTTGGGAGGATTAGCGATGGGCCATTTGTTGTCACAGGGGTTAACACAGGGCAGGAGACGGCCACCAAGAATCCATTGTACTGGGACGCAAACAAAATTAAGGTGCAAAATGCAGTGTTGTATAACTATACGGGTGGACCAAATACGTTTGCCTTGATGACCTCCGGAAAGACAGACGAAGCCACATCTGGGATGCCGCTGAATGTTGAGAAGGCCGCAAGCCGTACACCAGGCAATCAATTTTTCGCTATACCAGAATACTCATTTTCAGGATTACTTTTTAATGAAAAGTCCTATCCATATAACATAGTGCAGGTCAGACAAGCTTTGGCATACGTAATTAACCGTCAGTTTACATCCAAAATTGAGATGCCCTATACGCCAAGCAAAGATATACCTATGGTTACCGGTCTGGGGAATGGGGTGCTTCAGTCATACCTTTCAGCATCACAATTAAAACAGCTTAACCCATATAATTACAACCCAAAGAAAGCCACGAGCCTGTTAGAGTCAGTTGGATTTAAAAAAGGCTCTAACGGTCAGTGGTTGCTGCCGAATGGGCAGCCATGGAAGATAACCCTCTATGATTGCGCTGGAGATGCTGATTGGAACGTGGGCGGAAGTTATATCGCGAATGCGTTGACCAGTTTCGGAATTCCCACAATCCACGATGTAGTAAATGCGACAGCATGGGCGCATAATCAGGCGCTGGGCGATTATCCCATCTCCTTTTATTGGGATAACGGTGGGCCAAACGGATATCTCGGTTATAGCTCTATCTATGGCGCGGCTGATGGCTATAGCCAAGTGAATGGCACACTTAAGCACACTTCTTCTGTACAACAAGGGAACTATATTCAAACTCCTGTGACGTTAAACGTAAAAGGGGTGGGTAAAATCAATCCAGGTGAACTGACTTTGCAATTGGTGCAGACGAGCGATAAGAACAAAGTGAAAGAAGATGTATACAAACTGGCTAGGGCCTTCAATCAAACCGTACCCATGATTCCAACCGAAGATGAGATGGTAAATGGGTTTGTGAATGATCTCTACTATACCGACTACCCGACCAATGATTCATTGGTGCTAGATTCACAGTATTATTTCGCTCCATTTGAGTGGATGGATCTTGGTTATGTTCACAGCAAGAGTTAAGGGGCGCGCAGGATTTCGGGCAGGCGGGATGGTGATTAAAACATCCCGTCCGTCTTTGTAAGACGATTTCATAGGTATGAGTGAATCAAAGTATCGCATAATTGCAATATATCTTTATTGAGTATATCGCATTCTAGATATTTCATATTGATATGGAGGGAAAGATAATGGAGGATTTAAAACAGCAATACGAGTCTAAGGGATACATTGTGGCAAGTGATGTATTTACGCAAGAGGAAATTCGTTCAATGAAAGCTGAAATCAAAGCTCTCCTAAATAAGAAAGGAGTCTTTTCTAGAGAAAATGATGCGAGTAACGGCGTATTCGTTGGTCTTTCAGCTAATAGCGACCTTTTTAAGAAAATCGCTGCTGACAGAAGAATCATCAATGTGCTTCAGAATGTTATTGGTAAGCAAATTGTATTTTTAAGTGATAAGGTTGTTTTTAAAAATGCAACCACTGATTTTGGATCCCCATGGCACCAAGATTGGCCTTACTGGAAAGGGAGTCACAAGCTTTCTGTTTGGGTTGCTCTTGATGATGCCACTATTAAAAACGGATGTTTGAAAGTCATTCTTGGGTCACATCTTAGAGGAGAACTGTTGCATCGTGGAGAGGTGCATGACAATTTTGGTTTTATCAACCGAATGAATCCAGACGACATTGATGACGCGACAGTTGTTAGTTTGCCGATTAAGGCAGGTGGTGCTGTGTTTTTTCATGACTTACTTCTTCATGCATCGCATCCAAATGTTTCAGGGGAGGACCGCTGGGCACTTATTAGCACATACAAAGATGGGACCCAGCCTGATCCTAGTTATGACTGGGCCGTCGCATCTTTTCCTATTATATGTGAGTAAGCATTATTGCATTTTATACAATGTGATTTAACTGAACAATTGTGCAAGTCAATAAATAACGAATCCGCGGAGGGGAAGCCGATGTTGAAAGTAGCCGTTATCGGTGCCGGCACAATGGGGAGTACACATGCGCATTCCTATGTGAAAATGACCAATGCCAAGTTGGTTGGCATCGTGGATATACGAGGAGAAAAAGCAGAAGCGTTGGCGCAAAAGTGTAGTACGAGCGCTTTTAGCACCTTTGATGAACTATTGACGACGGAAGATCCCGATATCATAGACATCTGTGTGCCAACCTACTTGCATAAAAGCTTTGTTTATCAAGCGTCAGCAGCCAAAAAGCATGTGATATGCGAGAAACCGATTACGAGGACGTTGCAAGAAGCAGCAGAAATGATTCAAATCTGCAAAGAGGCGGGCGTACGTTTGTTCATCGGGCAAGTGGTTCGCTTTTTCCCAGAATATAAGCAAATTTATGACACATTGAAGGCAGGGGAAATCGGAGAAATTGGTACTGTTCACGCATTCAGAGGCGGAGGTTTTCCAGGTGGGTCCTGGGGAGATTGGTACGCAAACGTTGCAAAGAGCGGATCGCTCATTGTGGATTTGATGATTCATGATATCGATTATTTACGGTGGTGTTTTGGTGAAGTTGAACGGGTGTATGCGAAGAGCTTGCTCGGTCGTGAGTTGAATCGGTTCGATCACGCCTTTGTCAGCCTGCGTTTTAAAAACGGTGTGATAGCGCATGTGGAAGGATCTTGGGCTTATCCTGGTGGTTTTCGTACTGAATTGGAAGTGTGCGGCCGAGAGGGCATCGTCCATTATGACAGTGCGCAAGCGGCACCGATTCACACCTCCTTGCGTACGACGGCGGCAGGAGGCAGTGGTGTCGCGGTTCCAGAAAGCCCGTTGCAAAAAAGCCCCTATCAGTTGGAACTTGAGCATTTTGTCGATTGTATTGCCCAAAACAAGGAGCCAATTGTACGGGCGGAAGATGCCTACAAGGCGTTAGAAATCAGTTTGGCTGCACTAGAATCTGCGCAAACGGGGTCGGTTGTAAAGTTGATGTAGCAAAAATCTAACGGGGAGTGTGGAAAATGAAAATAGGGATTATCAGTTTTGCACACATGCATGCCTACAGTTACGCCAATTGCTTGCGTCAAATTGACGGTGTGGAATTGACCATGATTGCAGATGAGTCAGAGGAGCGGGGGCGGAAGATGGCCCAGCAGTTTGGCACGCAATTTTATAAAGATTATCAAGAGCTGCTCGCGCAGGATGTAGATGCAGTGGTTATCTGCAGTGAAAACGCGAGGCATGCTGAAATGGTCATTGCCGCCGCACATGCAAAGAAACATATTCTTTGTGAAAAACCGATTTCAACCAATGTGGAAGATGCAAAAAAAATGATAGCCGCATGTGAACAAAATCAGGTCAAACTACAAATTGCCTTTCCTGTTCGTTTTAGCACACCTGTGCAGAGGGTGAAGCGAATGATTGATGAGGATAAACTAGGGCGCATTTTGACCGTAAGAGGGACAAATCGTGGACGGAATCCTGGTGGGTGGTTTGTGGACCCGGAATTGTCGGGGGGCGGGGCTGTGATGGATCACACCGTTCATGTTATTGATATTATGCGCTGGTATCTGAAGAGCGAGGTTCGTGAAGTATACGCAGAGATTGATACTCGCTTCAATGATATCCCATCCGATGATTGCGGCTTGCTCATGTTGGAGTTTGAGAACGGGGTTATCGCTTCTCATGATCCTAGTTGGTCTAGGTGCAAATCATTTCCGACGTGGGGAGATGTCACGATGGAAATCGTAGGGACAGGCGGCACTACGCATGTCGATGCGCTTGCTCAGAATTTTGGAGTATACAGTGATAAAACGAATCAGTTTGGCTATAGACATTGGGGAGATAACAGTGATTTAGCCTTAATCTCAGATTTTGTAGCATGTATCCAGGAACAACGTACGCCATCTATCAGTGGTGAGGATGGGTTACGCGCTATGGAGGTCGCTTTGGCGGCGTATCAGTCAGCGAGGACAGGGCAACCCGTTTTCTTGCGTTGAATGGATAAGGCTTCTATCCGTTGTTCGGTGTGTAAGGATCTGTGACGTGCACGTCACAGAAGAAAATGCATGGCGGCAGGGACAACTCGCTTGCAGGGTGTTTGTTCCTAGCCGCTGTGGGGGCACTGAAACAACGAGCAGGTATATGAGAAGGCGTGCCATGCTGAATTGGGATTGTTGCTGCAAGACTTCGTTATACACCACTCATTTCTACGTCACTTGATAAAAATAATACTTTCATTCCAGACACTATTGAATATTCTTAAAATTGATCGTATCATTTGACACATAGATACTTTTTCAAACGAAAAAAGTAATGAGTATCTAGACAGAGATTTTTTTGCTAGGGTGGTTTCTAAATGAACACGGCGAATCATCGGTTATTGCGAGATATCAATTTGAGTCTAGTCCTGCAAATGATTCAGGAGCAGGCGCCGATTTCACAGCGAGATCTCGTACAACATACAGGGCTTTCACCGAGCACTGTGTTTACACTCATCAACCAGCTCCATGCCAGCGATTTGATTCGCGAGTGCGGGTATGCCACATCTTCGGGTGGGCGACGGCCGAAATTGTTGGAAATGAATCCGGAAGGTGGATACTTTATCAGCGTTGACCTGGGTGGGACGAAAATCTCCGTTGGCGTCTTGGATCTGGTCATGCATGTACGACAACAGTGGGTTTACTCAACGCCGCCCGAAGGTGGCGAAAGTGTCTTTCAGAAACTGATGGAAGTCATTTCTGACACGCGTCAGTACTGTGAAGATCAGGCGTGGAAGATCCTCGGGATGGGTATTTGTACTTCTGGTATCGTCGATTGTTTGAATGGCGTCGTCATTGAAGCGGATAACCTGGGGTGGCATGATTTCCCGCTCGCGGAACGGCTGAAAGCTGCACTCGGTTTCGTTCCGGTCATCGAACATGACACAAATGCTGCGGCTTATGCGGAATTCGTGTATGGCGCGTCGCGCGGCCAATCAAATGTCGTATATGTGTCCATTGGCACAGGGATTGGCGCAGGGCTGATTTTAAATGGTCGGCTTTTTACTGGTTCAAACGACATGGCTGGCGAGATCGGGCATGTCACGGTAGAGCACGGCGGCCCGATGTGCAGATGTGGAAAACGCGGCTGTCTTGAGGCCATTGCATCCGGGCCAGCGCTTGCCCGCACATATGTGCAGCGAAGCAGGGCAACGCCGGGCGCGGACGGGGTCGATGGGAAAACAGTCATTGCACTTGCTGAACAGAAGGATGCTGTCAGTTGTGAAATTGTGACGGATGCTGGGAAAAAGATTGGACATACGGTAGGTAACCTGACCAACGTATTAAACCTTGACACCATCGTCATTGGCGGCGGTGTCATGGCGGCAGGGGATGTGATGTTTTCAGCAATCAAAGAGGAGATTCTGTCGGTACTGTTGCCGCGGATGCGTGATAAACCGCATATCGTCAAAGCATCTTTGGGTCCGTCCGCGGGGTTGGTCGGTGTAGGGGCATTGAGCTTAGCCCGCATGTTCAATGCAGTCAGCTTATCTGACGTAGGAGGGTGGTCATAGGTGGCGCTTGGGGTGCTTCTGCTTGGCAAAGGCAGTATGGGTGCGATTCATCAAAAGGTGTATGCCAGTATTCCGGATGTACGATGTCAAGTATGGCCGGAGCGTATCACACAGCCTCGTAACCAATTGGCACAAGCGTTTCGAGATGAAAATGTAAATATCGTTGATGTCTGCTTGCCTACACACTTGCATGCCGAGGTTGCCGAATTGGCGCTTGAGTATGGGAAGCACGTGTTTATTGAAAAGCCGGTTGCGCGCGAGTGGAGTGAGTTGGAGCGGCTGCACTCCGCTGCGCAAAAGGCGCAAGTGAAAGTGATGGTGGGGCATGTACTGCGCTATTTTCCAGACTATCGGCTGATTTTGGAGCGGGCGCGGGCAGTCGGCAAAGCTGGGATGCTGTTGGCAAATCGGAGAGCGAAGCGTCCCCAAGGCAGCGGCGACTGGTTTTTGAACACACGGCAGTCCGGGGGGATCATCCTGGATTTGGCTTTGCACGACATCGATTTTGCGCGGTTGATGTTTGGCCCGGTTGCCTGTGTTTTCGCGCAAACGGCAGGTCTGGACGAGACGTATGCGCTCATCACGTTGCACCACGAAAATCAGAGTGTGTCTCAAATCGAAGTGAGCTGGATGTATACAGGTGGGTTTCACACTCACATCGAGGTCCAGGTTGATGGACATCACTGGGTGCATGACAACCACGAGTCCAACCCGATGGTGGTCCACGCCGACGAGTCGTCTGTGGCAGCCGTTGAGGTGCCATTGACACCGTTCAGAGAAGATCCGTGGACACGCCAATTCAAGGATTTTATTCGCTGTATTCAAGAGGATACCAAAAGTCCGATCTCTTTACATGACGCGGGGGAAAGTCTGAAAGTGGCGCTAGCTGCGATTCAGTCTGCAAGGAACAAAGCGCCGATTTCCGTTTCGGAGGTGTCTTGATGAAGATCGGGATTCTTTCTTATCAGCATGGTCCGTCCGAGGCATTGATTCGATGTCTAAAACAGGATTTGGGCGTAACAGACGTGATGATTTGGCAGCGTGGATCAGATGGGGCAGCCCATGGCGAAAGCACTGTGGAAACGTTCATCAACGAGGTGGATGGCGTCATTGTGCTCGGACATGATGAATGTCGTTTCGCAGATGTATTGCAAGTCCTGCAATTGGGGAAGCCGCTGTTGTGTGAGCCAGTGATAGACATGGTTGATAAGGATACCCGAAGCTTGCTTGCCGAAGCAGATAAAGACGAAGTGCTGCTCATCCCGGCATTTCCGATGCGGATGAGTCCTGTTGTCGGCAATCTGAAAGACACCATCGAGTCGGGGCGGCTAGGTGAAATTGTCGGCGTGCATGGTGTCAGTAATACAGGCGTTACGACTTTTTGGGGAGAGCAGGTGGCAGATGAGAACGCCTTCATCAGGACGACCATGCACCTTGTCGATACCATCCTGTGGTTGTTGCAGTCCGACGTAAAAAGTGTATATGGGGCAACAACCAATCTGCTGACTCAAGAAAAGGCGAGCAACCGTGTAGGAAGTGTTCAAATGGTGTTTGACAACGGCGTGATCGCAGGCTTGGCGTCAATCAGTCCAGAAGCACCGCCTGATACAGACGACCGCAATTTCTCGTTGTCTGTCGTCGGCACACTGGGGACTTGCGACATGCGCGCGTATGGCCAGCGCGTGGAGGAGCGAACCAAGGCGCGCACAACCATCTTGCGCTATGGAGATGAGCCGATGGTCTTGCTGATAAGCGAATTTTTGCGTTTGGTCGCTGGCGAAGATGCGACGAGTTTGCAATTGCCGCGGTTCAGGGACTGTGCTCGCGTGGGGCGAGTGATGCAGGCAATTGGTAGATCTACGAAGACGAGCACTTTGGTCCTTAGTTCCATTTTTTGATTCTATTTATCTTCCTACAGCGCTTGGTCGTTTAAGGTATCGCCTTTACAGGAAGAAAGGGTAGCCGATAAGCTGTTGTTTTTGCGGAAGGCTCTGAATATATCATGAACGGGGCTGCCAAAGAAAAGCACACCATGCGTGGTGGGTTCCGCAAGGCATCTCGGACGGCGTGGCAACAAGGTACCGCATTATTTCAGGTTAGGAGAAATGCAGAATGAAAAAAGCAGTCAATCAATGGTGTTTTCCAGACGGAACGTCTTTGAAGCAAGTGTTTGAAGTCAGCCAGGCCGCTGGTCTCGATGGGGTGGAGTTGAACATATACGAGCCAGGTGGCGTCGGGCTGACGTTGGATACCACCGATGCGGAAGCGAAGGCCATCAAAAAAATGGCAGCTGACCATGGGCTGGAGCTGAAAAGTTTGTCCAACGGCCTTTTGTGGCAGTCTCCTTTGTCTGCGGCAAGTGCAGATGTGCGCGCCAAGGGGGTCCGTATTGTGCGCAAGCAGTTGGAACTTGCGTCTGCACTGGAAATGGATGCGATTTTGGTCGTGCCAGGACGAGTGGACAAGGAGACGTCATATGAAGATTGCTGGACGCGCAGTCAACAGGAGTTGGCTCAATTGGCGCCTTATGCTGAGCAGCTTGGCGTCAAAATTGGCGTGGAGAACGTCTGGAACAAATTCCTGTTGTCGCCGACCGACATGGTCCGCTACATCGATGAGCTGTCCTCCGCCTTTGTCGGCGCTTATTTCGACGTGGGCAACGTGTTGAACTTCGGCTTTCCAGAGCAGTGGATACGTTCACTGGGCGAGCGCATTGTCAAAGTGCACGTCAAGGATTTCTCGACGAGTGTCGGCAACATCACCGGGTTTGTGCCGTTGCTGTCCGGTGACGTGGACTGGAAAGCTGTGCGGCAAGCGCTGCGCGATGTCGGCTATGACGACTACATCACAGCAGAGTTGTCGCCTTACAAAGTGGATGCCAATCAGATGATTCACGATACATCACGGCAAATGAGTTTCATTATCGATTGTGAATCAATCTGAGGGTAGAACGCCGCCATGCGTGATGCCATCTCGACCAGCAATCTGAGAAAATACCAGTCAACCAAGGCAGCGCGGATGGCGCACGCAAAGGTATCACATGATGTAGAGTAGAATCATAGAAATGTCAGTCGATTTCGTCATCTCGGACAATATACACAAAAAAATAAGCTCATTTTCAGGATGGGAGTGTCTGGTTTTGACATTGAGAATCGGTTTTATTGGCGTCGGTGGCATTGCGCAAGCGCACCTGAAGAATGTGAAGGAGTCGGGCATCGCCGACGTGATCGCCGTCAGTGACATCAACGAGCAGGCGGCGACGTCTTCAGCGGAGAAATACGGCGCGGTCGCGTACACAGATAGCATCAAGATGTTGGATAGCGAAAAATTGGACGCTGTGTTCGTCTGTGTGCCGCCGTTTGCGCATGGCGCCATCGAAGAAGAAGTGGTGAAGAGGGGCATCCACATTTTTGTGGAAAAGCCGTTGGGACTGGATTTGGCGGTTGTCCAAGCGAAAGCGGACGTGATTCGTCAGTCTGGCGTCATCTCTGGCACAGGATACTGTTTGCGCTATTGGGATATTGCCCAGGAGGCAAAGACTTATTTGGCGGACAAGCAGGTGGCCTTAGTCGATGGCTATTACTGCACTTCGTTTGTGCCGACGCCTTGGTGGCGCGTGATGGAGAAATCCGGCGGCCAGCTTGTTGAACAAACCACGCACATCGTGGATTTGTTGAGGTATTTGGGCGGTGAAGTGACGTCGGTGCAGGCGTTCATGAGCCTGGTGGCGTCGAAGGACATCGAGCATCTCGATATCTATGATGTCGGCACCGTCAATGTGGCGTTTAAAGATGGCGGAGTCGGGCATGTTCGGACTACATTCCTACAACCGGATCACCGCTCGGGATTGGAAGTAATGGGCAATGGGTTCCGGTTGACCGTGGACGGTGGAACGTTGACCATCGTCGAGAAAGAAAAGACCGTCATCAAAAAATCCAATGTGGATTTTTACAAAGAGCAGGATTTGGCGTTCCTTCAGGCCCTGGAGACTGGGGATAGGTCTTTGATTCTCGTCCCTTATGACGAAGCGTTGAAGACATTGGCCGTGACGCTTGCCGCAAATGAATCGGCGCAAACCGGAGAAACGGTGCAACTTTTAAACCTAGGGGTTCATCTTTGAGATAACACACTCCAGCAGTTGTCGGCTGCGGTTGGCGACGTTGGACGCAGCTTGTCGCACATGAAGCCTGTGGCTTTGCAAAACGCTCCAATGATATAGGCGTGGTGTGAGAGGTGCGCTTTGGCGGCCTCTCATGCCAGCTCAGGGGGGACGGCTTGGTGAAAACAGTAAACGTGTTGCTGTGGTTTGACGTGGAGGATTACATCACCAAAGAATCTGATGATGCCCTCTATGGGTTGTTAGAATTGCTGGATTCGTTGTCTATTAAAGGCACTTTTAAAATCGTTGGCCAAAAGGTCAGAAGATTAGAAGAGAACAGGCGCGATGATATTTTCGCGAGGTTGAACAACCATGGTATCGGGTTCCACACAGATTTGCACAGTTATCATCCAACAGTCAGCGAGTATTTGGAGGCGTACGGGTTTCGCGATGGGGTGCAAAAGTTTGAAGCGACCGAGTTACCTGGTTTGCAGTCGCTCCAAAAGCGTGTGAGCAAGACGGCGAGATGTTACGGGCAAGCGGGCTACTCGTGGGCGCCGCAGGCGTTCCCGACCTTGAGACACTGGGGGCTGCCTGTATATTTGGACTGTCATGACCAGGTTCGGTTGGACGGTGTTCCGTTCTGGTATGGCGGGGTGCTCAACCTGACAGATATTAGGGCGACCATGCGCATGGAATTAGAGGAGGGCGGGCTGGACAAAGCGATACAGGTGTTTGATAAGCACCATCAAGTGCGGTTGGATGACGGGGGGTTCATCAGCATTTTTTATCACCCCTGCGAATTTGCGACAAAGGAATTCTGGGATGGTCATAATTACGCGTTGGGTGTGAACACACCCAAAGAACAGTGGCGCATTCCGCCTTTGCGATCCGGTGAGGAAATGAAGCATTATCTGGAGATGTTGGGCGAATTTTTGCGCTACACCCTCACAAAAGAGCAAGTTCGTTACATTACGGCAGATGAGGCCTTGGCATTGGCGCATGCCCCACAAGTGTCACTTGGTGACGAGGAAATTCGCGAGATCGCCGCAGACGTCGGGCAAGACCTGTATTTTACGGTGCACAACCATAAGTCTATCAGCGCCTCTGATCTCTTCATGCTCTTTTACAAATACTTATGCAAACAGCCCTTTCCAGCAGAGATGTTATATGGACCAGAGCAGCACGTGGACAGTGACTTCGTCGGGTCCGTCAAGGTTCGGGACATCATTCAAGCCATTTCGTCAGACCGTTGTGCTTATCCATCCATCTATTTGGATAAACAGTTGCCAGATGCTTTTACCGTCGCCGGACAGCGCGTGAATCCGGTAGATATGGCATGCACGTTGGCGTACATCATCGCGCATGATTTATCTGAAGAAGATTCGGTTGCCATCGTGAAAGGGACGTTAAAAAGCGCGCAGCACGCCAAAAAGGAAGTGCTGTGGGGACCAAAATGGGTGGTGTTCCCGCCCGAGTTTACTGCGCCGAACATTGTCTCTCTCTCTGAATTGCAGACATGGACGCTCAAACCTGCACTATTTTAATCGCTTGTTTTGTGCTAAAACTACAGTTGAAAATCAAACAAGATCGCACAACGCGCCAAGCAAAATTCGGCGCTCGGCATAGACCGCAGTTCTTACAAGGAGTGTTTCATCATGAAAATTGGTCTTAGCACGTACAGCTTTTTTCAAGCGCTCAACAAAAAGGAAATGAACGTTTTAGAGGTCATTGACTGGATTGCCGAAAATGGCGGCGAGCACGTGGAAATTGTACCTATCGGATATACGTTGTCTGACAATCCTGAATTGGTAGATCAAATTCGGGAGCGGGCGGCAAAGGTTGGCATTGATGTCTCCAACTATGCGATAGGGGCCAACTTTATCCAAGACAGTGACGCGGCTTATGAAGCGGAGATCGAACGGGTGAAAGGTGAAGTCGAGATCGCCAATCGGCTTGGGGTGAAGTTCATGCGCCACGATGTGGCATGGCGGCCGATACCGGAAGCGACGCTGGATCAGTTTGAGCAAGATCTGCCTCGCATCGCCGATGCTTGTCGCAGGATTGCCGATCACGCGAAGCAGTATGGCATCACGACGAGCGTGGAGAACCACGGCTATTTCGTCCAGGCGAGTGATCGGGTGTTGCGGTTGGTCAAAGCGGTGGATCGCGACAATTTCAGGACGACGTTGGATGTCGGCAACTTTATGTGCGCCGATGAACAATCGCCTGTTTCCGTGCAGAAAAACCTGCCCTATGCTTCGGTTGTGCATTTAAAAGATTTTTACCTGCGGCCTTCGTATCGCAACCCTGGCGACGGTTGGTTCCAGACGGCGGGCGGCAACTTCTTGCGCGGCGCCATCGTCGGGCATGGGGATATCGATATGTGGGAAGTGATTCGCCTGGTCAAGCAGTCCGGCTACGACGGCTATATCTCCATTGAGTTTGAAGGGATGGAGGATTGCCGGGCCGGATCCAAAATCGGCATGGACAATGCCCGCCGGATTTGGGATGCAGTCTAATCGGGGGCTGTCTTTCTAGACATCTGTGCTGCAGCGCGGCGCAATAGGCGATGGACATCGGCAGAACGCGTGATTTTCCGACTTGGCATCATCGAGCGAGGTGCATGGGATGAAACGCATTGAGGGGATTCACTTTCAGACTGGGGAACCTGTTGCAGTGGAGATGGACAACGGTGTTATTTCAAGCGTGACGCCAATCGCCAAATGGGATCAATCGGTTCTGCCCATGATTGCGCCTGGTCTCGTGGACTTGCAGATAAACGGCTACGGCGGCATGGATTTCAACGCCATTCCCTTTGTCGATCACGACGTCGTGCGCATCACACAAGCTTTGTGGAAGGAAGGCGTAACGAGCTATTTCCCGACGGTCATCACCCAATCCGACGCGAGGATAGAAGCGGCCGTTCGCACCATCGCGCGCGTCTGTGAGCGCCATCCGGATGTGGCTGATTGCATTGCAGGCATTCATGTTGAGGGGCCGTTCATCTCCCCTCAACAGGGCGCGCGCGGCGCGCATGATCCGCAGTACATCAAAGCGCCGGATTGGACGTTGTTTGAGCGGTGGCAGGCGGCCGCCGGAGGCAGGATAAAGATCATCACCCTATCTCCGGAGTGGCCAGAGGCAACGGATTTTATCGCCAAATGCGTACGCGCGGGCGTGACGGTGTCCATTGGGCACACGGCGGCGACACCGGAGCAAATTCGTTTGGCCGTGCAAGCGGGGGCGCGCCTGTCGACACATCTGGGCAATGGGGCGCATGTGATGCTGCCGCGGCACCCAAACTATATCTGGGAACAGTTGGCCTGTGATGAACTCTGGGCCTGTGTCATCGCTGACGGCTTTCATTTGCCTGCATCTGTGCTCAAAGTGGTGACAAGGGTGAAAGGCAACCGGGCGATGTTGGTATCGGATGCGGTGGCGCTGGCCGGGATGCCGCCCGGAGCATACGATTCACCAGTCGGTGGCAAGGTTGTGCTGTCGCCAGCGGGGAAGCTGTCTTTGGCCGACACGCCAGAAATCCTCGCCGGTTCTGCACAGATGCTGCCGGCGGGCATTCAGAATTTGGTATTCCACAATCTCGCTTCTCTATCAGAAGCGTGGGCAATGGCGTCGATGCGACCGTCCTCATTTATGCAGTTAGAGACAGAAGGCGGGCTTGCAGTCAACGGTCCTGCAGATCTCGTCCTCTTCTTTGCAGATGGTGGTCACATTCAAATCTTACAAACCTATAAGCGAGGACGCTTGGTGTATACAGGATGAATGTCCCTGTGCCATTTTGTGGTTGCAAGAGGAGGAGGAACCATTGAGAAAGAATTACTGTCTAGTGGGCGTGGGCTCGCGCGGCATGAGCATGTGGGCGAAACCTTTGGTCACCGATTATCCTGAAACCGCTTGTCTCACTGGCGTTTGCGATCTCAATCTTGGCCGTGTTCATCTGGCAAGAGAACAGTTGGGCGCCGACGTCCAGGGTTTTACGGATTTTGATGAAATGCTGGATACAGTGCCTTGTGATTGCGTGATTGTGACAACGAAAGACGCGACGCACGACGAGTTTATCATCAAGGCGTTGCGGCGCGGCAAGGACGTCATCACCGAAAAGCCTTTGACCGTGAATGCGGAGAAATGCAGGGCCATTCTCGCTGCGGAAAAAGAGACAGGAAGAAAGGTCCAAGTCACTTTCAATGCCCGCTATGTGCCCTATCGGACGAAAATCAAGCAATTGATCCAAGCGGGGATTGTAGGCGAAATCCATTCGGTGGAGTTCCATTGGTATCTGGACACCGTTCATGGTGTCGACTACTTCCGGCGTTGGCATCGGAAGAAAGAGAATTCGGGTGGCCTCTTGGTCCATAAAGCGACGCATCACTTTGACTTGGTGAATTGGTGGCTTGAATTGGACCCTGTAGAGGTCGCGGCCATGGGCAGCAGGCGCTATTACGCGCCACATCGTCAACCAATGCATGGGGAGCGTTGTCTGACCTGTCAAGTAACAGAGGACTGCGCATTTTACATGGATATCTCCGCGCCTGGCATGAAGTCGCTCTATTTGGAGCAGGAACAGCACGATGGCTATGTGCGCGACGCATGTGTATTTTCTGAAGATACGGATATAGAGGACACCATGTCGCTGATAGTGCAGTATGACAGAGGCGTGCAAATGACCTATTCATTGACTGCCGCCACCGCTTTTGAAGGTTGGCGCGTGGCCTTCAACGGCAGCAAGGGGCGGTTGGAGGCGTTTGAGCCGGAGTGCTTTGTCACACAGCCGGATCAAACGCAATTGCAAATGCGCAGCCAGTCATCTGTGCGCAAGCGTGTGAACTGGGAGCAGGCGACTGCGCAGACGTCAGACGTCGTCAATGCCCATACGGTGCGCTTCTATCCATTGTTCGGCGGGGTGCAGACCTTTGATGTGCCCATTGAGGAAGGCATGCACGGCGGCGGGGACCAACGTTTGCGGGACGATTTGTTCCTAGCCGTTGGTGAGGAGGATGCGCTGAAACACTTGGCTGGTTCACGGGAAGGTGCGATGTCCTGCTTAATCGGCATTGCGGCAAATGTGTCAATGGCGGAAAAGCGATTTGTCGGCATAGAAGAACTACTCAGGTAATGGATATCACACCACACCACAGTAGAGGAGATGCCATCCATGGATACGAAAGTCTACAGAACGTCTGAAGAACTGGGGGCTGCAGCAGCTAGATATGCAGCGCAAATCTTGAATGAGGCCATCGCCGAGCAGGGATACGCCAGACTCACACTATCCACAGGCGCCTCGCAGCTCGATACGCTCAAAGCGCTGGTGCAAATGGATGTCGATTGGCGCAAAGTCGAGATGTTTCATCTAGATGAGTATATGAATCTCGCTAGCGACCATCCCGCAAGTTTCCGTAAATATTTGAAAGAGAAATTTACGGATCTTCTTCCTTTGGCCAAGGCGCATTTCGTCAATCCAGAAGGGGATGTGGCGCAAAACATACTGGATTTGACCAACGAAATCCGCAAGGCGCCGATTGATTTGGGCCTGATTGGCGTCGGTGAAAACGCGCACATCGCCTTTAATGATCCGCCCGCAGATTTTGACACAAAAGAAGCCTATATCGTCGTCAATTTGGATGAGGCTTGCAAGCAGCAACAGGTTTCCGAAGGCTGGTTTAAGACGATGGAGGAGGTTCCGCGGCAGGCCATTTCGATGACGGCCCATCAAATCATGCAGTGCAAAGTTATTGTATCGTGTGTTCCATATGCGGTGAAAGCCAAGGCGATTCGGAGTCTGTTCGAGCATGAAGTGACAAATCAGGTGCCCGCAACCATACTGAAGACCCACCCGCATGTTACACTGTTTCTCGATGAGGCATCGGCTTCACTGATCGATGTGAATTCACTCGCAACTTCGGAGTAACGCAGCACGCTTAGAAAGCGCACCCATGTTCGAAGACGCAAAATCGGCGTGATGATGTCGATATGGCGAAGCGCCGATGACGTATGACAGGAGAATGCCTTACATGTCTATTTTGACGGGCTTAATTCGCTTTTTCCGCATTCCGGGCGTTTGGAAGATACTGGCCGCGATGTTAGTCTACGGCTGCGGCACAGGGATTCTGGGGCCAATGAATGCCATTTACTTAAAAAACGGCCTGCATTTGAGCAAACTTGAAATCTCCTTATTGGTTTCCATCACGCTCGTCATCAATATGTCTGTCACTTTTTTTAGCGGCCTCTTAAGCGATCATATGAAGAATCGCAAGTACCTCCCCATCATTGCTTCAGCCATATCCATATGCGGACTTTTTGGGTACGATCACGCCAACTCATTTATCACAGCGCTCATCTTTTACGCGCTCTCAACGACCCCTTCAGGCGCGATGGTCGGCCAATTGTACGCGATGGCGCGCAGTCACTTCGCGGAAGAGGCTCCGGATATCGTGGAGATTGGCATTGTGTGGCTGCGCACGTTAATGAGCATTGGCTTCTTCATCGGGCTGCTCCTGGGCGCGCAACTGTACACGTTGGTCACGTTCCATGGCGTCATCATCGGCAATTTGATTTGCTACGCAATCATCTTGATCTTATTTGTTTTCTATCGGGAAAGACATGCTGTTGCAACGCTCAAACGCCAAGAAGGCACGAGCATAGAGTGGGTAACCCTCGTCGCCGTTCTCATGATTTTGTGCTGTGATCAGGTGCGTGGATTGTACTTTCCGCTGATGGTGGATACGATTTATAAGAATCCAACGGTCGTGTCACACCTTTGGAGCGTGCAAGTGATTTTTGAGTTTGTCTGGATGACCCTGGCCGGTGTCGCAGCCCAGCGGTACGGGGGATTGCGTGTCACCATCTTTGCCGGTTTTGCCGCGTTGTTCGTCTACTGCGTCTATGCGATGCATCCGGCCTTACCGTGGCTTTATGCGGCGCAACCGATTTACTCATTCTTTGTCTCTGTCATCAACACGGTGACGATGGGCATCATTCAAAGAATGTTTTTGCACCGAGCGGGCTTTGGCAGCTCTTTGTACTTCGTCCTAAGTCAAGGGGCGTCACTGATTGGCTACATGATACCGAATGTGGTTTCCGGATTTTCGCCGCACATTTTTTATCTGCCAGCGATGTTGATGGTGGTTGCAGTTGGTTTGTTGTTTGGCCAGCAGTATTTTGCTGCAAAGGCGCGTGTAACCGATTTATCGGCGTAAAGCGGTTTGTGGTCACTGTCAACTGCGCTGCGCACTGTCGTTTGAATACAAAGGCCGTCAAGGGCGTGGAATGGTTCAGGAAACCACGCATTGGCGGCCTCGTCCGTTCACTCAGTCGCGCGCTGTCCTTTAACCGCCAAATTGCAGGATGCCTAGAGGTGTCTGCACACACTGCGTCTGTTTCTTCCAATTGTCCCTGTTGGACTGCCAGAAAGTCACTGCGTCTGCCTCCTGGATACCAAGTGTCTGGTAGGTTGCTTTGATGGCGCGCAGAGCGGCGCCGGAAGCGGAACTGCAGGTCTGGGGTTGGAAGTCGATGACCGGTTCCGCGATCATCAGACGCTGAACCAGCGTATTCGCGTTGGCAAACAGCCCGCCAGCCAGGACGACGGTTGGCTGCGGGCAGTTCGAAGGCGGAAGCTTGCGGAGAACGGCATGAATGAGCTGTGTGTACGCGGCAATGGCTTTGGCAACAATCTCGTTGGCCACACCGTCTTTGTCCTCTTCAACTGCGGCGAGCACTTCTTTGGCAAACAGCGCGATGGCGCTTACTGGGTGAGGCGCATCGTAGATCTTCGGCAACAGTGCGAAGGTGTCTGCCGCCGCGTACATTGCTTTTGCTTTCTCCCACAAGACGGTCTGGGCACCACGTCCTTCGGCACTTTGGATGGCCGCCATCAGCCCCTGCCGTCCGATGGCAAATCCACTGCCTTCGTCGCCAAGTAGATAGCCGTAGCCACCGGCCCGCACAACGTTGCCCGACGCGGATTCACCCACAGCGATGGAGCCCGTGCCTGCGATGAGCACCACGCCTGGCTTTCCTTTCGTACCTGCAGATAACGCCGCCAGCGCATCATTTGTGATTTCAATGACAGCCGCAGGGAACTCGCGTGCGAAAACAGCGCGCAATCCTGCAATATCACCAGGTCTGTCCACGCCGGCCATGCAGACAGATAGCCCGTGCACTTCTTTGGCGCTCAACCGCAGCGCCCCAAGGCAAGTGTCAATCGCCTCTAAAATGACCTGTTGCGCCTCCTGCCAGCCTACCGTGCGCGGATTGCTGGAGCGCGCCATCAGTGAAGCGCCTTTTGCGTGATGCAGCAGCAAAACCTGTGTTTTCGATCCGCCGCCGTCCACGCCAATGAAGATTGACAATGTTCTCACCCCATGACGATGGCCGAGCCGACCAGATTGTGCAACAGTCCGCGCAGACGGATGATCGCCTTTTTCTCGCGCCCGTAATGCACGGCATTTGTGAGGATGATGAGCCAAAGTCCTGAAGCGGGATCAAATGCGATGCTGGTGCCGGTGAAGCCGGTGTGGCCCACGGTGGTTTCTGGCCAGAGGTCGCCGGCGTGATCGTACGGATCATGGCGGCACACCCAGCCCAGCCCGCGATTGCCCGCGAGGCCTGCAGTTTGATTTTGCACCGCCAGCTTGCGTACTGCCTCCGACAACAGCGGTGTGTGACCGAGCCACATGGCGATGTAGGCCATCAGATCTGCCACTGGCGCAAACAGTCCGGCATGACCGGCGACGCCGCCAAGGGCGTTTGCATTTTCATCGTGCACGACACCGACCTTGCCGTGTTCAGTCGCCGCAATTTTCTCGTAGAGCGATGCGGGCGGGCAAAACATCGTCTTTGCCATGTTGAGCGGCGAGAAAATCCGCTCGCGGACGAAACCCTCCAGGGGTTTGCCACTGACGGCTTGCACAATTTCGCCAAGGAGCAGAAAACTGATGTCGCTATATTCCGTGTGGGCGCCAGGTTCTCTGATGGGCGCCTCTTGGCGCAACGCAGTGCGAATTTGCGCTTGACTGTCAAATAATTGATAGAATTTTCGATGCGGCGCAAGTCCCGCCGTGTGGGTCAACAGATGGCGGATGGTGACCGCTGGTTTTGCCGTATCTGGGAATTCAGGGATGAAAAGTTGAACTGGATCATTCAAGCGAATCTCGCCGTCGTCTATCAACGACAGGATGGCGGGCAAAGTCGCCACCACCTTGGTCAGCGAGGCCAAATCAAACAGGGTGTCTATCTCCATTTTGCGCGCGACGCGATTTTGGTTTTCCGCATATCCGAACGCTGCCAAGTAATGTGTGTCTCTGCCGATGCCTGCCGCGACGACAGCGCCTGGAATGTTTTCCTGCTCAATCTGTTTTTCCAGCAGCGGTGAAATCAACTTCAGCCTTTCCTCCACGAGTTTCATCCGGCATCTTCCTCCATGAGCAACGCCTCGCGCAGATGGCCATCGGCCTGTTCCAAGCGGCGTGCGGCCACTTGCGCGCTGACGTCTTTCTCCAGCATGAGAATGGCCTGCTTGACTTGGCCGTCGGCGGTCGCCAAAGTGGCATCAGCCATTTCATAGGACACACCGGTCGCCAACATGATGATGCGTTTGGAGCGCTCGATGAGTTTGTAGTTGGTGGCTTTCAAATCGACCATCAGGTTCTTGTAGACCTTCCCCATTTTCACCATGACGCCCGTGCTCAACATGTTCAACACCATTTTTTGCGCCGTTCCAGCCTTCAAGCGAGTCGAACCCATCAGGACTTCTGGCCCCGTATCCACATCAATGGCGATGTCCGCTCGGGTTCCGATGCTGGAGTGTGGGTTGCAGCAAAGGGCAATGGTCAAAGCGCCGACAGATTTGGCATAGTCGATGGCCCCGATGACAAACGGCGTGCGCCCGCTGGCCGAGAGGCCCACAATCGCATCCAAAGCCGTCAACTGCCGTTGTGCCAGCGCGTCCGCGCCAGCGGCAGGGTCGTCTTCCGCATTCTCTGTCGCTTGAAAGACCGAATGTTGCCCGCCTGCCATCACGGCCTGGACCAGTTCGGGTGGCGCGCTGAAGGTCGGCGGGCATTCGGCTGCATCGAGCACACCGAGGCGGCCGCTTGTGCCAGCGCCAACATAGAATAGCCTGCCGCCCTGTTTGAGGTGATCGACAATGGCGTCGATGGCTATGGCGATGATTGGCAGAACACCCTCCACGGCGAGGGGGACCGTTTTGTCTGCTTGGTTCATCAGCGTGATGATCTCAAGTGAACTGGATGCATCCAGCCGCTCGGAAGCAGGATTGGGTTGTTCGGTATGCAGTTGCTCTAGCACGACATCATCGCCTTTCTGCATCACTCGCTATGCCAACGAGTATGGTTGTTTATGCGAATGTTGTTCCATTGCGTAAACATGCTTCTATACGAGATGAGGATGATAAACTCAGTATAAAAGAATATTCGGGCAAATTGGCCCGTAGTTCTCGATAGATCGCAAAAAATGAGGTGGAAAACTAGTGGAAGAACTGCTTCCTGGGGTGACAGCAGATATGCTCCAGCCCGCTTATTGGTTGAGCTATGACAGCAAAGACAGGTCATATTCGATTGACGGATGCAATGCACGACTGCGACAAGCGGGAAAGTTAAATTGCTTGACTGAAACCAATCAGTTTCCGGTGGTCATGCCTTCGCGGCCCACGCAACTGCTGTATAATCAAGATGGAGAAGCAATTGATGAACAACAGTGGGATGCGATTTGCGCGTCTTCGTCTGTCCGCCGTTGCCAGGCGACCCCAGGATTCGCGGTGCGGTGCGCGGATGTGCGGCGCTGGGCTACACACATAGAAGCCTATCGTTCGCCTTTTGACCGGGAGTTTGATCAGTTCCAGGATACGACGTTGCACACGTTTGAACCGATCGTCATCGTTGGGGAAAGCGCGGATGGGCAGTGGGTGTACGTGTACGCAGCCACTTACCGTGGGTTTGTCGTCAAGGAAGCGGTTGCATTGACTTCTTGGACGACGTTTGCGGCTTATCAGGCAGCGGATCAACCGTTTGCCGTAGTCACTGCGCCGCAGGCCGTGACCGAGCCTCAACCCTACGATGGGGCGGTGTCGCGCAGATGGGTTGAGTTTGCCGCCCGGCTGCCCTTGGCAGCGAAAACAGGCCCGCTGGGACGGCAAAGCAGCATTGGTCAGACATGCGTGCTGTTGCCAGTGCGTGGTCAAAGCGGCGAATTGGAGATGCATCCAGCTTATCTGCGCAGCGCGCATGTTCACGTAGGCTGGTTGCCATTCAGGCGCGCCACAGTGCTGGAGGTGGCGTTTTCCCTGCTCCATGAGCGCTATGGCTGGGGCGGGCGGCTCGGCGTGCATGATTGTTCCAGTTTCGTGATGGACGTCTACCGGACCATGGGCGTGCAAATGCCGCGCGACGCGGGCGCTCAGGAGGTGTCTTTGCCGACAAAAATCGCCTTCCCGGTAGAGATGATGGCCACTGAACGCGGTCGACGATTGGCTGAACTGGGATCTGGGGATCTGCTGTATATGCCGGGGCACACGATGGTTTACCTCGGCGCCGTTGGCGACAGGCATTACGTCATTCACGATTTTGCCGGGTATGTGCAGGCAGGCAAGGAGATCCCAGTCAATCAAGTCATGGTTTCCACGCTGAACATCGAGACGAAAGCGGGCAAGTCCTATCTGGCGTCACTGACGACGGGCGGGACATTGATGGGCATATGATCACAATTTTACCGCGTGATTTTCCGGATAGACCGCCATGCGTGATGCATCCCGCACCAACAGAACCCTGAAAATCAGTCAATCGGAGCATCGCGGATGGCGCAGCGCAAAGGTATCAACTTTATTTACAGAATAGGTGGATTTCATATATTTTGGAGGCGTTTCTGTACGATGTTGGAAAATGAAGTAATCGATCAACTGATACAGATTGTCGGCGCCGAAGGAGTGCTCGGGACGCCAAATGAGCTGTACGCGTATTCATTCGATGCGACGCCCATTGTGCAGTCGATGCCCGACGTGGTGGTTATGCCAACGACGAACGCGCAAGTGGCGGCTGTGCTGAAGTTGGCAAATGAGCGGCGCATCCCAGTGATTCCGCGCGGATCCGGCACGAATCTGGCTGGTGGCACCATCCCTGTTGAGGGTGGTATTGTGCTGAACATGACGCGGTTCAATCGAATCTATGAGATTGACGAGCAAAATTTGACAGCCACCGTAGGCCCTGGCTTGGTGACCGCGCAATTCCACCAGGCGGTAGAAGCCGTGGGTTTGTTTTACCCGCCGGATCCAGGCAGCATGCGGATTTCAACCATCGGCGGGAACGTCGCGCAGTGCGCTGGGGGCATGCGCGGCTTGAAATACGGTGTGACCAAGGATTACGTCATGGGGCTTGAATACGTGTTGCCAACCGGAGAAATCCTGCGCTGCGGCGGCAAGAACTACAAGGATGTCGCTGGTTATGATTTGACGAGGCTGCTCGTCGGATCAGAGGGGACACTGGCTGTCATCACCGAATTGACGCTCAAACTGTTGCCGTTGCCGGAGACGAAGCGGACCATCGTCGTGTTTTGCAACACGATGGTCGACGCGGCGCGGATTGTGGAGCGCATTGTCGCGGCCAAGATCATCCCCGCGACGATGGAGTTTCTGGATCAGGCGACCATGCGTGTCGTCGATGATTTCGCCAAACTGGGTTTGCCGCGTGATGTGGCCGCGATGCTCTTGATTGAGCAAGACGGCGCCGAAGCGCAGGTGATTCACGATATCGAACGGATTTCGGACATCGCCAAGGCGGCAGGCGCACTGGATGTCCAACTGGCCAAGACGGCAGAGGAAGGGGCCAAGCTGATGGCAGCCAGGCGGTCCGCTTTGGCCGCGCTGTCGCGTCTGCGCCCGACGACGATTTTGGAGGACGCCACGGTGCCACGCGCTCGGTTGGCGGAGATGGTCGAGGCTGTGGTGCGCATTGCCGAGAAGCATCACGTGCAAATCTGCACGTTTGGGCATGCGGGCGATGGCAATTTACATCCCACGTGCATGACCGACGAGCGCGACACCGAGGAGATCGCCCGTGTCGAAGAAGCCTTTGAGGAGATTTTTCTCACGGCCTTGCAATTGGGCGGCACCATCACCGGCGAGCACGGCGTGGGCATGGCGAAAATGAAGTATCTGCCGCAACGCGTCGGTGAAGGCGGCATTGAATTGATGACGGCCATCAAATCTGCGTTCGATCCCAATGGCATTATGAACCCTGGCAAAGTGGTCGCAAAATCTGCGCGCAACAGAATCGTGGTGAGGGAAGCATGAGTGACAGCCTTAACAAATTTGATATGGATGAAATACTCAACTGCATGCACTGCGGGTTTTGTTTGCCCACATGCCCGACATTTCAGCAGACCGGACTGGAAACTTACAGCCCGCGCGGGCGCATCGCTTTGATGAAAGGCGTCGCTGAAGGCAAATTGCCTGTGGATGCGGAGTTTGAGCAGAACATGTACGCCTGTCTCGGTTGTCGCGCCTGTGAGACGGCCTGTCCGGCAGGTGTGCAATATGGCGGTTTGATCGAAACGGCGCGGGAGGTCGTGGAGGACACGAAAAAACGCCAGGGCAAACAGTCGTTTACGCGGAAAATGACGTTCAAGCATCTGTTCAACCACCCCAAACGCATGCAGGCGGTGGGCAATGTCCTCTGGTCCTTGCAGGCGACAGGGTTGCAGAAATTTGCCGACCGGACCGGTCTGATGCGGATTTTGCCGCGCGAAATGGCTGAGATGCAGACTGCGGTAGGCAAGGTCGCCTCGCCAAGCCAGCGCAAGCGGCGCCAGCAGGTCGTCAAAGCGGCGGGATCGAAGAAAGGCAACCCCTTGCGGGTGGGGCTGTTCACAGGTTGCATCATGGATGTCGTGTTCTACGAGACCAATCAGGCGACAGCCCGTCTGCTGGCAAAGGCGGGGTGTGAAGTGGTCTTTGTCGAGCAGCAAGCTTGTTGCGGCGCGCTGCATGCGCATTCGGGAGAGAAGCGCGAGGCGGTGGAATTGGCCAAGCGCAATATTGTCGCTTTTGAGCAGGCGGGTGTGGATCTGATGGTCAACAATGCAGGCGGCTGCGGCGCTGCGTTGAAGGAATATCACCATTGGCTGGCGGACGATGCAGAGTGGGCAGCGCGCGCCAAGGACTTTGTGGCTAAAATGCGCGATGTCAATGAACTGTTGGCCGAATTGCCGCCGCTTGAAATCACCAAACCACTCAACGCGCGCGTGACCTACCAGGATTCCTGTCACCTGGCGCACGGACAGGGCGTTCGCAACCAACCGCGCGAGCTCATCCGCCAAATTCCTGGCGTGGAGTATGTCGAACTGCCGTTCGCAGACAGTTGTTGTGGGTCGGCTGGCATCTACAACATTACGAATTTTGACATGTCCATGCAGATTTTGGACGACAAGATGAACCACGTCAAAGCGACGAAGCCGGATATTGTGGTCACGGCCAATCCAGGCTGCCTGTTGCAGATGAAAAAGGGCATTGCGCGGGCGGGGCTGGGGGATGTGATGGAAGCGGTGCACGTCGTTGACTTATTGGATCGCGTTGTGGAGTTGTAAATTTAGAGGGGCAAGCGCCAAAATGAGCGCTGCGAAGGAGGCGTCTACATGACGGTTTTGGAACGATTGGCGAATATGGGGATCACGCTGTCAGAACCACCCGCGCCTGCGGCGGTTTATGTGCCTGCAGTCACGGTGAACAACTTGGTCTACACCTCGGGCAACGACTGCCGCATCAATGGTGAATTGATGTATAAGGGCAAGCTGGGGCGCGATTTGACCATTGAGCAGGGGCAGGCGGCTGCGCGTCAGACGATGATCAACCTGCTTTCCGTTTTACAGGCGCACTTGGGTGACTTGGACAGGGTGGAGCGTGTTGTGAAACTGTTGGCCTTCGTCAACAGCGCGCCGGGATTTGTCGAGCAGCCGTATGTCATCAATGGGGCGTCGACGCTGTTGGAAGAGGTGTTTGGCGAAGCAGGTCGGCACGCGCGTTCTGCCATTGCCGCGCCGGAGTTGCCGTTTGATACGCCGGTCGAGATCGAAATGATTGTGCAAATCAAGGCGGACGCTTGAGGGGGATGGCGATGTTCGATGTGCTGATTCGCCGCGGCACCATCGTGGATGGGACGGGGCGGCCGCGGTTTGTCGGCGATTTGGCCATCAGTGACGGCCAGATTCGCGAAGTGGGCCCAAGCATCACTGAACCGGCAAAGCGGGTGATTGAAGCGGAGGGACTCATGGTTTGCCCAGGATTCATTGATGTGCACGCGCACGATGATTTGGCAGTCCTGCACGACCACGAACTCCCGTACAAACTGATGCAGGGCATCACCACCACCATCATCGGCAATTGCGGGCACAGTGTGGCGCCGATGCCCGTGGACGAGGCCTTGCGTGACGCTTTGCGCGCCTATGTGGAACCTGTGCTGGGGCGCTGGGGAGAAAAGCAGCAATCTTTTGGCTATCTGAACATTGGCGATTATTACGAGGCGCTTGAAACGACCGAGCAAAGTGTCAATGTCGGCGCATTGGTCGGCCATGGTCCACTGCGCGTACGCGTCATGGGGTTTGCCGACAGGCGGGCGACACCAGCGGAAATCACCCAGATGCAACAACTGTTGGCCGAGGCGATGGCCGCGGGGGCGCTGGGACTATCACTGGGGCTGATGTACACGCCAGGCTGTTTCGCGGACAAGGAAGAGTTGATTGCGCTGGCCCAGACGGTGAAGTCCTACGACGGCATTGTCACCGCTCACATCCGCGGCGAAGGGGATTTGCTCCTGCCGTCGATTGAGGAAATGCTGGAGATGGCGCAGGCCAGCAACGTCTCTCTGCACATTTCCCATCTGAAAGCGGTCGGTCGACACAATTGGGGAACGGTGGACAAGGCGATTCAACGGATTCGCGCGGCTAGGTCCGCAGGTCTAGATGTGACCTGTGACGCGTATCCATATGCGGCTGGCAGCACGACATTGCTTTCCTTGTTGCCGCCGTGGATGTTGCAAGACGGTGTAGGCGGCGTGTTGGCGCACTTAGCCGACGCGCAAACGCGAGCGCGTGTGGCGCAAGCGCTGGCGGCCCAGGGCGACGGCTGGGAGAATGTCGCTTTGATCACGGGCTGGGAGCGCGTGGTTTTGACTTCAAGCGCTGGCAGCCAAATCTATCAGGGCAAGTCCATCGCTGAAGTGGCGGAGATGCTGCACTGTGACGCGGTGGAAGCGTATTTCCGCGTGATTGAAGCCACAGAAGGCATCGGGACCATTGTCATTCACCACATGGCCGATGCGGATGTCGAGCGCGTGTTGGCTTTTGAACATGCGACCGTGGGCAGTGACGGCCTGCCGTCGCGCGAAGGGCATCCGCATCCGCGACTGTACGGCACTTTTCCGCGCTTCATCTCCAAGTACGTGCGTGAGAGCGGTGTGCTGACACTCGAACAGGCCGTGCAAAAAGTCACGAGCTTTGCGGTGGATCGTTTCCAACTGGGTCAGCGGGGGCGGTTGTTGCCGGGATATGTGGCAGATGTCGTGGTGTTTGATTTTGCGGCATTTTCGGATGCAGCCACCTATGCGGAGCCGAAGCAGTTTGCGCCGGGGCTGGCCTATGTGCTTGTCAACGGCGAACTGGTCTGCGAGCGAGGCAATGCCGTTGGCGCGCATCCCGGGCAGTTGATTCATCGCAAGCATGCCAGCGTGTGCTGAGGTCTTGCATCACTTGGAAAAATGGAGGGAGGCTGTTGTGATGGTTGAAACACCGTATTTGCTGATTGACGAGGCGAAGATGTTGCAGAACATCGAGCGCATGGCCGCCATTGCCCAGAAAAACGGCATCCAATTGCGCCCGCATGCAAAGACACACAAAATCCCCGCGATAGCCAAGCGGCAGTTGGCGGCGGGTGCATCGGGCATCACGGTTGCGAAAGTGTCGGAGGCAGAAGTGATGCAGGCGCACGGCATCGACAACATCTTCATTGCCTATCCGTTGGTGGTGGAATCGAAGATTGAGCGGGCGCTGCAGTTAGCCAAGCGGATCAAGATGATTGTGGCGGTGGACAGCCTCGTCGGCGCACAGAAGTTGTCGGAGGTAGCCGCACGCAACCAGCAGACGCTGGCCGTGCGTTTGGAGATAGACACCGGGCTGAACAGGACGGGTGTAGGGTATCAGGATGCCGTTGCCCTGGCGCAGGCCATTCAGCAACTGGACAATCTGGAACTCACGGGCATCTACACATACCGCGGCGCCTTGCTCGACGGCGCGCCGACGCTGGACACGGCAGCGGCTGGACGTGAAGAGGGCGAACTGATGGCGAAACTGGCAGGGGATATCCGGGCCAGCGGCATCCATCTGCAGGACGTCAGCGTCGGATCGACACCGACGGCGGAATTTGTCGCCCAAGTTGAGGGGATTACGGAGATTCGGCCAGGTACATATGTGTTTGGCGACCGGATGCAGGCGGCGTTTGGCGTCCACAGCTTGGCTGAGTGCGCCGCGTGCGTCGTCGTGACGGTCGTCAGTCGGCCGAAAGCCGATTTGGTCATTGTGGACGGCGGCAGCAAGACGTTTGCGACCGATGTGCAGCCGAACACCGCGCCTTTACACTTGAAGGGATTTGGCGCCGTCTGCGGCCATCCGGAGGCGGTATTTGAGCGGATGACCGAAGAGCACGGCATGATTCGCATCCCCGCCGCTGCGGACATCGCGGTGGGGGATCAACTGGAAATCATCCCGAATCACATCTGCAGCACGGTGAATCTGCATAATTTTGCGATCCTGCAGCGAAACGAAGGCCTGGAGCGCGTGGAGATTGCCGCGCGGGGGAAGCTGGATTAGTCAGTCAGACCACTTGGGTACGCCACGAGTTCCTTTAACGTGGGCTCGTGGCATAGTGAGGCAATACGTGTGCTTATGATTGATGTTGGCCCATGGACTCGCAAGTGATGAAGCCTGAAAAGTTGAAGTGTGTTTGCATTCGTGGATGGTGGTTTTGTCGTTGTGTACCGTCAATCCTCGAATATTTCGCTCATTTTAATTTCCAAATCTTCGAAGATCCCAACTTTTAGGGTGTCTTTTGCTTCATAAACTTCGGGAGTGGAAAATACATTGTCGCCGAATTTGTACACTTCGACTGTTCCAAAATTCGGATCGACAATCCAGTATTCTTTGATGCCCGCCGCTCGATAAAGTTTGAGCTTTACGGTTCTATCCTTCACTGCAGTTGCCTTTGATAAAATTTCTACAACGAGATCAGGTGCACCGACACAGCCCTTGTCTTGTAGCTTGGATAGGTCGCAAACAATAGTCAGGTCTGGAATCACCCATTCGTCGACGCCATCCTTTAGGTACACGTCAAACGGGGCAGAAAATACCCTGCACGCTTTGCCTTTCAGGTAGGCGTAGAATGTACCATGTAAATTGCTTGAAATGATTTGATGCCTCGTGTTAGGCGATGGCGACATGTCATAAATTACACCATCAATGATCTCGTAACGCTCGGGTGTGCTGCGATTCGGTGCCTGCTCCACGTTTATACCTCCAATCAGCGATTCACACCTGTGGACATTCGTAGAGTGCCGGGAAGCCATCTGCACCTATACATGCGCCTATTTCTCAAGGAGTCGGCATAAGACCTGGTCGACCCCCTGCTTCAACAAGGGGATACAAAGAAATAGCCGCTCCTATAGGTTGCTGGGTACAGAGATTCTGTCAGTTCGCGCTGGCAGGAGTGTATGTTTTAGTATAGTCCTGAAAGTCGCGCTCGACCATAAACATTGGAACTCATGATGCGGATGCCGCTTGAACGGTCTCTCGTACCCTTTCAACACCACCAAAAGCCGGACCGCATTGAAGTCGATCCGGCGGACATCATATAAAAGCAGTCTATGACAGCGCGTTCCTTATACTGAGTTCCAAAGGTGAGTAATCTTCTACAACGCTTCGATTCAGATTCATTCTATCATGCAACGGTGTCGTCCGGTTACACATGAATCGCGGAACGCCTGACAGATTTTGAGAAGCAGCATGGTAAAGGAACGGATGGCAAAGGATGACATCGCCCGCCTCTGCAGTCGTCTCGCTGACTCGAAGGCTGATTCCGTCCGCATCGACAAACGTGTGATGCATGAAGTAATCCACTCGGTTTACATTTGACGCATCGGACTCGCGCTCGTATTGCCCGGTGAGTTTGCGGAACCATTCGTGACCCTGATTTACCGTACGAATACCTTCGCCAAGTTCGATGCCTTCCGGCTGAGTTGCCAAAAAGCGCGCGACTACTTTATGAGACCCCTCGGCAATGACAGTACCACCGCCATGTTTGCCAATGTCCGAAAACATACATAGACATAGTAGCCCTTGTTCGGGACTATTAACATGATGTCGGAAATGGATTCCGTCCCAGTGCCATCCATCCTTGGGGACATCCCACTCCGATTGAGCGCCTTTCGCAAAATTGACTGGCCACCAACCCCAGCGGTTTGGCGTACCCCTTCCTATCCACCGCCCAATTCCCACCAAATCTTCAATGGCGTCCGACAGTCTCTCCGTGTCACATGCCCGGAATTCGGGCGTGTCGTAGTTTTCGTTAATCTGAATCATTGGCTGCGTCCAAGTAGATGGGGCAGACCGGATGGCCCCGCGTTTCTCTACCTGTTCCCATAGCACCTCTTGGGCCGCTAATGCTGCTTTGCGTGAGTATGCCAGTGGTACACGGACCCACCCGTGTTCCATAAACTGCTCAATATCAGTTCCTGAAAGAACCTTCCCCTTTAGCATCACGTTGCCTCCCAGAATCCAACAAATCGCATCGTATATCATCATTGTATACGGTTTCAATTGGTGAGGGAACCGAGATTTCTTGCATTGGAGAAATCCAGATAATCAACAATTACTGGAAGGGAAGGTTTATATCGTGGCAGGGCGTCAACGACAAACTGTATCCGTCTTTGAACATCCCCATGCTCGCTCAATCCCTCATCACTAATACTGCAACTCCAGATTCACTCGATTGATGGTCGGTTCCTGCCCACTGAGATAGGTCTCTAGGTTTGGGAGGAAAATCTCGATGACCCGTTCGTCGTAATGGGCGGTCGATCCCGACGAATGGGGCGTCATCACCACATTTTCCATTTCCCACAGTGGACTGTCCGCTGCCAACGGCTCTTGTGCAAACACGTCGAGGCCAGCGCCAGCAATTTGCCCTGTCTGCAAGGCTTCCACCAAGGCAGGCTCATCGGTGGTGTTCCCCCGGCCGATGTTGATGTAGAAGGCAGACGGCTTCATCGTTTCAAATTCGCTTTTTCCGATGAGGTGATACGATTCTTCTGTCAACGGGAGTGTATTGACGACATAGTCGCTGTTAGCGAGCAGGGCCGTCAATCCATTGACATCATACATCTCGTCCACATTTGCAGCGGACGTACCAGAGCGCCGCAATCCCAACACACGCATGCCAAACGCCTTGCACAATTTTGCCGTTTCCGATCCGATGGCGCCAACGCCGAGGATGCCGACGGTTTTCCCGTGCATCTCCAGCGACAGATTTGCATGATCCCATTTCTTAACCATCTGGTTGCGCACATACAGATGAATGCGGCGCGTCAAGGTGAGCATCATGGCCAAAATGGTTTCGGAAATGGGGTATGCATGGACGCCGCTTGAATTGGTGACCATGATGTTTCTTTGCTGCAGTTTTTCGAATGGGAGTTGGTTGACGCCTGCGCCCCAATTATGTATCCAACGCAGCTTTGCAGTCGGGTCTTCCAGGCACGTGCTGATGATGTGCCGATGCCATCCGCCGATGATTTCGGCATCATGCAGATGAGGCAGCCAAATCTCCGGATCTCTCCCCTGGATGATTTTCCAATCCGGGGCGGCGCTTTGGATCTTGGCGAGATGGGTAGCGGCGAGTTTGGTCACAAACACCATTTTGCGCATGTGATGCCCTCCTTCGAGTGTATGTGTTTATCGCGAGATCAATATTGCGTCGTTTCATGTTAAGCTGAGGAACGTACGGCCAACTCGCTGTGGTTGGCAATCTGTACGTCCATCTGATTCACTTACTTTAGTTTACCAAAAGCGGCGGTATGTTCGCCATTGAGTTGCAAGTGATGAATGCGCTTTCCTGTCTGTGAAATGCGAAGCCTAGGTGTCAAATATTCACTAGAGGAAGGTAGATGAAGGCCAGCCCAAGCCAGTTGATAAATATGGATATAGGAGCGTGATCGACAGTGGGATATGGCACAGCGACTTTTGGGTATCCGTGGCCGGATGCGCTGCCAGACATGATAGACGAGGGTTCCATTGCCAGGATAAATGGCGGACGCCATTATCATGCCATCTTTCGCGTGACTTTGCGAAGTGGCGAGCCGTGTATTCTGAAAATTGAAGATAAGTCGATGGGGACGCTGTTTACAGAGAGGCAGACCTTGTTGTGGTTGGAAAAGAAGTTGCCTGTGCCAAAGGTGCATCATTACAGTGACAATGGGCGATTCGAGTATCTGTTGATGACGTGGATAGACGGGCAATTGGCCTGCGACTACGTGGCACAGGACGGACAACCCAGCCTTGGCGCCTTGTTGGGGGAGGGGCTTGCCCGCGTTCATCGCCTTGTGGCAGATGCTTATCCTACGCCTAGTCTTCTGCCAGATGATTGTATGGAGCTGGTGCGGCACAATATTTCCACGCGCCCGAATGAGGTCATGGAGGTGGCAAAAACGAACTTTGCCGCCACGTCTTTGGATGATGTTTTGCGCCAATTGGAGGCGAATAAGCCGCAAGCTTCTGAATACGTATTTGCCCATGGGGATTATGGGCTCGGAAATGTGCTCATTCGCGATGGGCAAATTTCCGCGTTCATCGATTTTGATTGTGCTGGCCTCGCTGATCCCTACTATGATATTTACTATGCGCTACAGAGCTTTAAGTTCAATCAACGTGAAAATGAGATAGACGATTTTTTAGCCGCGTATGGCGTGGACGAATTGCCCAAAGACAGGATGCGGTTTCATCATATGTTGGATCTATTGTTGTTGTGAAGTTGCTGGATGACGTTTGCGGCGGCTCGATAACTGAAGGTCGTCATATTTTTTCGAATAGAAAAGGAAAGTTGGCGAATGCGCATGTTTGTCAATGTTAGAGCGATTATTGAAAGAAGTGGTGCAAATGGGCGGGAGATTATCATCCAGCAGCGAGTAAAGCCGCATGAGAAGCATACGCCATTTGAGCTGCCTGGCGGTCAATTAGAAGAATTTGAATCCATTGTTGACGCGCTCAAAAGAGAGGTCAAGGAAGAAACCAATCTGACTGTAACAAATATTTATGGCGAACACTCAAGGATGACGACGAACGAAGCTCTGACGGATGTTGAGGTTTTGAAACCATTTGCAGTTTATCAAACCTTAAACGGGCCAGTGGATTCTATGGGCATATACTTTCGCTGCGAAGCTGTCGGTGAGCTAGCACAAGCGGGGGATGCCACTCAACAAATACAGTGGATCTCTGTTGACGAACTCGAAAGATTGATAGACACACACCAAATCGATTTTAGTTGGATTGATTTATCCGGCGTTCTGTACTATCTAAAATGGCTTAAAACTGTGGGGATTCACTAATCCCCTCTCGAGTGTTAAGGCAACGAATCCCATGCATCCATCTACCACTTTTGCCGCCACGAAAGCGAATTCCATATGGCAGAAGCACCGCTGAATGACATCCTGGCTGGTGATTTTTTGCCCGCCTCAAAAAAGTACCTCCATCCTGATCGTTAAGAAATTGTGTAAAAATTCCTCAATCTTGTTGCCGCTGTCATCCGCATGTCAAGATGAACTCACCAATCCAAAGGAGATGACCCGAATGACGAATCAGTCTATCCGTGAGTTGCGTCCTGATGATGATTTCCATGCGATTGCACAGTTGCAGAAAGCCACTTTCACTCGAATCCGCAGTCAAATCAGAAAACGGGATGACGTGAATAAGATGGACACCGCTGAATCGCTGCAACAGACGTTTTTCCCCGTAGGGAGCATCAGTCCGCACAAGGGCTTTGTTGCGCTCGACGATGACAACACGATTGTCGCCATGATGTCAGTCCACATCTCTGCGACTTCTAAGAACGGGTACATTCAATTTGGTGTCGAGGCTGGAAGGGAGCCCATTTTAGGTCAATTGCTGACAAGATGCAGTGATGCCGTGCGGCAAACTGGCGGATCGAAACTTTATCGCATTACCTATTTGTATCCGGGGCAAATCCGCAATGCCGAGATATCCTTTTGGGAAAGCTTTGGGTTCGTATCGGATGATTATTACTTCGCCCAAATGCATATGAAACTCGAGGAGTGGACGCTGCCGGAAGACTTGGACGTCTCTGGCGTTGAACCAGTCAAGGACGAAGAGATGAACGATATTTATAAAATGTTAAAAGAAGACGGCGAAGATTTTTTGGCGGATCGTTATCGGGAGGCGTTCACGGAGCAAACGCCTGATCATGTTGTGCTGATGCTGAAAGACGGAGACGTAGATGTGGTGGGTGCAGCTTATTACCAGGTCAGCCCTTCCATACATCCAAGTTTCGGCGCGCTCACAGCGAGGGCCTTTGGTGTCCATTTTAGACCAAATGCTTCGTTGTCTCAAAAGGAGCAAAGAAGGTATTTACAAGCGGTGATTGCGTCTATGAAACAGCTGGGCGTCGATTTTACGTTTGGGCGTTTTTCTTCCAGAAATTTTGCTACGATAGTTCAACTGGTCGCAGAGGGATTTGAGTATGGTTCCTTGGCTGAACTCCGCTTAGTGAAGTCAGTTTGAGTAGGAGGCAGGCATGAAAAAATACGTCAATGCCAAAGATGTATTGCCAGAAGCCCTCGTCAAGGAAATCCAGAAATACGTGCAAGGACAGCACATGTATGTCCCACAGGTAGAACGCAAATCGTGGGGGACTGGCACAGGGATCAGGGAGGAACTCGAGTTGCGCAACGCGAAGATTGTGAAAGCATATCAAGGCGGGGTTGCTGTGGCGCAACTGGCGGAAATGTACGCTTTAAGCGAAGAACGGATTCGCGGTATTATCTATGACTACCAAATCGAGTGACGGTGGGAAGGGGTCACTAGCGTGGATCAAATGATTGTTAATAAACGTGATCGAATATATGAAATCGCCCAGAAGTATAAAGCGAGGGCCTTGTATATTGGAGTCTGGATATAGGGAGCAGGATAAGGTGGTCCTATGCGATTGAGGGGCATGAACGGAAGGACCGTTCACAGTTCATCATTGGAGCCTTCGACCACACCTTGAAGCTCCTGAACATCCAGCATCGGTGGTTTTCCATACATCCGGGCATATTCCCGGCTAAACTGGGAAGGGCTCTCATAGCCTACACGGTAGGCCGCCTCGGAAGCTTGAAGGTTCTCCGTCAACATTAAGCGCCGGGCTTCTTGCAAACGGACCGTTTTCTGATATTGCAACGGACTCATCGAAGTCACGCGCTTAAAGTGTTTATGAAAGGCTGATGTGCTCAGGTTCACCGACTGCGCAATCTGCTCGATGACGAGTGGGCGGTCGTATTGCTGATTGATCAACTGAATTGCTTGGGCGATTTTGTGCGCATGGCTGCCGATGATCGCGAATTGTCGGATACTCGCGCCTTGGTCACCCTGCAGCACTCGGTACAGGATTTCGCGAATGATAAGCGGTGCGAGAATCGGAATGTCCTGGGGTGTGTCGAGCAAGTCCAGGAGCCGTACGAGGGATTCAAGTAACGCGGGTGATGTCCTACTCACGGTGATGCCGCGACAGGCCATCGTGGGAGCTGGAGTCGAGTGATTCATCCCCTGCACGATATCCAGGATGACATCGGTGTCAAAGTTCAGTTTCAAACTCAAATAGGGGATCTCTCGTGAAGCTTCAATGAGCCGCCCGTCGATTGGCAATTCGACGGAAGTAACCAGGTAACTCATGGGATCATATCTGTAGTTTTCTCCTGCTAGCGCAGCCATTTTTGCCCCTTGTGCCACGACGCAAATGGATGGCGTATATACGGATTCGAACGGTTCGGACAATTGGGTTGCATGCATCAGGGTCAAAGAAGGCACGTAGGTCTGATGTGTGCCGTCTGACGGGGCATGTTGACGTATCAAGCGCACCAATTGTTGCAAAGCGTGTTCCATGCGTTGTGATTCATGCATTGCGATCATGTAGGCTGGCTCCTATCCGGCAGGATGTTACGTTCAGTATATGGAGGCGGAAGAGAATTAGGCAAGGATCAGACAGGATTGCTCTAACGACACGATGCGCGTACTTTCTATAATGAATTTGCAAGGTTGAAATCGGCGCATGGCCGATAGGGAAACAATATGATAAAGGGGAGAAATGCAAATGAGCTTACATGGGAAAGTCGCCATCGTCACCGGGGCGTCACGCGGCATCGGACGGCAAGTCGCCATCCAACTGGCGCAATCCGGCACGAAGGTGGCTGTCAATTATTCTTTGAGTCGGGAGAAAGCAGTCGAGGTCGTAGAGGCGATTGAACAATTCGGCGGTCAAGCGGCGGCGATTCAAGCCGACGTGAGCAAAGTGAGTGAAGTGGAAGCGTTGTTTGCGGAGACGCTTGAGCGATTCGGGCGCGTGGACATTCTGGTCAATAATGCGGGTATGATGGAAAACCATGCGATTGGGGACGTGACGGAGGAGATATTTGATAGGCATTTTGCGCTCAATGTGAAAGGGACTTATTTCGCTTGTCAACAAGCGATGAAACATATGGCGCAAGGCGGAACAATCATCAACTTCTCGACTTCTGTCTCGGGTGCCATGTTGCCAACGTACAGCGTGTATGCTGCAACGAAGGGCGCCATTGAGCAATTGACACGTCAGTTGGCCAAGGAATTCGGCCCCAAGGACATCGTCATCAATTGCATCGCGCCCGGGCAAGTTGCAACCGAGTTGTTCCTGACCGGCAAATCGCCAGAGTTGGTCGATTCGTTCCGTCGAATGAACGCGTTCGGGCGGCTTGGTGAACCGGAAGACATCGCGAATGCGCTCGAGTTGCTCGTCAGCGACAAAGCCCGCTGGATAACGGGACAGACGATTCGTGTGAACGGTGGGTTCAATTAAACATTTAACGCCCTTCATCATGGTAAAATAAGAAGAAATCATATGAAGGACGGCTTATCATGAACCAATTGCGCAATATTGGCATTGTCGCTCATGTCGATGCAGGCAAAACGACAACGACGGAGCACATTTTATATCATAGTGGACACTTGAAATCTCTTGGCCGCGTCGATGAAGGCACAGCTCACACCGATGCGCTGGGTGTCGAACGCGCGCGCGGTATCTCTGTGCGCGCCGCAGTGACGCGGTTTGCGTGGCGTGATTGCACAATCAATCTCATCGATACACCAGGACATATCGATTTTTCGTCCGAGGTGGAGCGCGCGCTCAGTGTCCTGGATGGCGTGATTTTGGTGGTTTCCGCAGTCGATGGTGTGCAAGCGCATACGGAGACGTTGTGGCATGTCTTATCTGAGATGAAAATTCCCACGCTCATCTATGTCAACAAGGTCGATAGAATCGGCGTACAACTCGACCATATCATCAAAAATCTCCGCACCGTCTTGCATCCGGCGATGATTCCTATCCAGTCAGTCGACGCAGAAGGGCCCGCGTTTTTGCAGGTGAACAGCATATTTGACACTGCTTTTGCAAATACCGCTGCCGCACAATCCGCTTTGGATGCCTGCCATGCCATTTTGGCAGAGCACGACGAGGCGCTATTCGCATCGTACGTGGAAGGACACTCGCCCGATGTTGCCTTGTTACAGAATTGTCTTCAACAGCAGACGCATGCCGCCCAGGCTGTGCCGGTCTTGTTTGGCGCATCGCTCAAAGGCATTGGCATTCCGGAACTCATGGATGCCATCGTGACCTATCTCCCTGCGCCCAAAGGTTCGCTTGACGATCCGCTCGCAGGGGTCATCTTCAAGCTGGAACGGGACAAGTCACACGGTCGCGTGGCCTATGTGCGCTTGTTCTCTGGGCAAATCAAAAATCGGGACAGCGTGCGGAACAAGACACAAGGTTTAGAGGAAAAGGTCAACCAGATTCGCCAAATCGACGTGCAGACGCAACGCGACACAGGGGTGCTTGTCGCAGGAGACGTCGGCGCGGTCTATGGCTTCCATCACGCCAAAATTGGCGACATGCTCGGCGAAGGGAATTTCGTGCCTAAGGCCCACGCTTTGTCTGTGCCGCTCTTGACTGTGCAAGTGCTGCCGGAGAACAGTCAGGATTTGGTCGCACTGGTCGAAGCGATGCAGGAACTGGATGCGGAAGATCCAGCCTTGGCGGTACAATGGCTGCCTGATGAACGCGAGCTGCACATCAAAGTGATGGGCGTGATCCAACTAGAGGTGCTGGCGCAGATAGTGGCAGAGCGCTTTGGCATCTCCATTCGCTTCAGCCCGCCTTCCGTCATTTACAAAGAGACGCCGATGCAGACGACGGAAGGGTTTGTCGCCTATACCATGCCGAAACCTTGTTGGGCGATTTTGCGCTTTTTGATGGAACCGGGGCCGCGCGGCAGTGGGGTGACCTATGAAGCCAAGGTCCGCACGGAAAGCTTGTTGCAGCGCTACCAGAACGAGGTGGAGCGCAGGGTGCCGGAAGCTTTGCAGCAGGGGCTGTATGGCTGGGAAGTGACCGATGTGCGCATCACATTGATAGAGGGCGAGCATCATGTCTGGCACACGCATCCGCTAGATTTCGTTGTGGCGACGCCGATGGCCATCATGGATGGTCTACAGCGCGTCGGCTGTCAACTGCTTGAGCCGATTCTATCCTTCCGCTTATCGGTTCCAGAGGAGTTCGGCGGCCGGGCTTTGAGCGATCTCTCGCAGATGCGCGCCGAATTTGACAATCCGACCGTTTCATCTGGCAGATTTACCATTGAGGGGAGCATCCCACTTGCCACCTCTATTGATTATCCGATTCAACTAGGGATATTGACAGGCGGGCGCGGTGTGTTTGCCACTCGTTTTCTGGAATATCGAGCATGCCCGCCTGACGTGCAGGCTACACGGACGCGTCGCGGGGTCAATCCACTCGATACATCGAAATATATCCTGTGGGCCCGAAGCGCGCTGTCTGCGCAGTGAAAAATGCGTATTTTGTAAAATGTGTCTGTTGGAGTCGGCGCAAGAATGCTGTCCGCTGCAAGCAGTTATCTCTTATAATTGGAGGAGATGACGGATGAGAAAGGAAAGTCGTTGATGGATACATTGTTGAACCAAGTGATAGAAGGCGATTGCCTGGATGTCATGAAGCGAATTCCCGACAAATCCGTTCAGATGATCTTATGTGATCTCCCCTATGGCACAACCCAGAACAAGTGGGACAGCGTCATTCCACTCGCGGCGCTTTGGCAGGAATACGAGAGAATCATCGCGGATAACGGAGCCATCGTTTTGACGAGTCAGGGTATTTTCACCGCAAAATTGATGTTAAGCAACGAAAAGTTGTTCAAATATAAGATTGTCTGGGAGAAGTCCAAGTCGACCAATTTCCTCAATGCAAAAAAGCAGCCACTGCGCAAGCACGAGGATATCTGCGTGTTTTACAAGAATCAGCCAGTCTACAATCCGCAGATGCGCGATGGTGATCCCTACAACAAAGGGGTGCGCAAAGATCAGTTGACAGGCAGTTACGGCGACTTTAAGGCAGTGGAAGTCAAAAGTGACGGCGGACGCTATCCCGTTGACATTGTCTACTTCAAAACGGCGGAAAGCGAAGGACCCGTGGTGCATCCCACCCAGAAGCCGGTGGAGCTGGGGCGCTATCTGATCCGCACCTATACAAATCCTGGTGATACGGTGCTTGACAACGCGTGCGGCAGCGGCAGTTTTCTGGTGGCGGCGGTGTTGGAGGGGCGGAATTTCATCGGGATCGAAAAAAATGAAGATGGATTGATGTTCAAGGAAAATCCAGTCGATTATGTTCAAATTTCCAGGGAGCGGATTGCGAAGGCGCAGACCATGACCATGCAGAGCGTGTTTTCGATTTAACTGGCAAGTGAACTAGCGGAGGGGGTCTACATTGATTGGCACGGTAAGGACAAATGAGCGGAGCTGGGCCATTGATGTGATCTCAGAAATCAATCGTCTGGTTGCCACCACGAGTCGTTCCATCAAACGGGCTGGTGGTGAAAGCACGCTGACGGCGCAAAGTACGCGGCTGTTTCCCGATGTGTTGCTGTACGGCGGGGATCACAATACGAATGTCTTGCAGGGCTGGGAGCTGAAAATGCCCGATACACCTGTGACAGATCCTGAACTCATTCGGAATGCGAAGACGAAAGCGAACTTGCTTAGAACGAACAGTTTTGTGCTCTGGAATGTGTGCGCCGCGGTATTGTACATTCGCGGGAACGACGGGGAATTTCATATCTATAAGACTTGGGATGAATTGCGCCACATTCAAAGCCGGGATGAGGTGGACGGTTCAGCATGGCGACAAATGTTGCAGCACATGCTCATCGATTTAAATGGCTATCTCGAAACCAACGCCATCCAATCTGTTTCCATCATTGATGCGCTCACAGAAGAGGGGATCATCGATTTTGTCCTGAATTTGTCGCCTGTCGTTGCGGATCACCTAAGGGGTGTTTCGACCCGGGACGGAGATTTCGACGCGTACGTTTCACTCTGGTGGCTGTCTGCCAAACACGAATATCGCGACGTGGACGATAAATGGTACGCGTTGGCGCGGCTGATTTTGGTCAATTGGCTCAATAAGTTTATTTTCGCGCACATCCTGAAAACCTACCACAATGCTGCCGGGCGGGTGGCGCAGATTTCAGACACGACCACGGTCGTGGAGGCAGAGGGGATCTTTTCATCCATCTCCGCGACGTGTGATTTCTGGAATATATTCAAGCCTTTGCTTGGGGAACGGTATTTGCCCAAGGCGGTTTGGCATGCACTTGTGCAAATCAATCATCTGTTGCTCGAGTTCCGCTTTGAACAGGTCAGCCCGACATTGTTGCACCAACTGTTGCAAAAGACAGTCTACGCTTCCAAGCGTCGAGTGGCTGGCCAGTTTAGCACGCCGCCGACGCTGGCCGCTCTATTGGTGCGGCTGACGATGAAAGATAAGACAGGCACAATGTTCGATCCCTGCTGTGGGACGGGGACCATTGCCCGCGCGGCGTACCAATTGAAGAAGGCCTATCAAATGCCAGCCAAAGAAGCGCTTGCGACCGTGTGGGCCAGCGATAAATTTGCCTATCCGCTACAAATGGCCACACTCGCCTTGGTCGATCCCGACAATATTGGCCAAGTGATGCGGATTTTCCGCAGTGATGTCACAGGGCTGCAAGCTGGGCAGCCTGTCTCATTGCATGATCCTTACGATGGCCATGAAGTTGTGGAACAACTGCCGACCTTTGATTCCATCGCCACCAATCTGCCTTTTGTCCAACAGGAGGACTTTGCCAAACTGAATCCGGACGTCGATTCCATCAACGAGGAAATTGGACGATTGACGGGATCGACTCTGGACAAATTGGCGCCACGCAGTGACCTGTACGCGTATCTGGTGTTTTATTTGTGGAAGCTGGTCGTGGACGGAGGACGGATTGGTTTAATCGTGTCCAATGCCTGGTTGGGCACGGCATGGGGGACGCAATTTCAGAAGGTCGTAAGAAAGTTTTTTGATGTCGAGCTGGTGATGACGTCAGGCAAGGGGAAGTGGTTTGACAATGCCGCCGTTGTCACCAATATCGTGATCTTACGCAAACGGCCGGACGTGACCTCCAAGTCAGATCAGCCGATTTCCTTTGTGACGTTGAACAAATCACTGGCCGAGTTAAATACAGATGAGGTGCTTGATGGCGCAGTTGCGCATGCGTTAGTCGGAGAAGGTGCGACAAGTGGCTCATTTGTGTCAAAGCAAGTTTACTCGCCGCAAGAAATAGATGAATTTGAAGCAATGGGTGCGCTGTGGAGCGGATTGTTTGCCGACATCAAATGGATGCATGCCATCGAAGACAGACTGATCAAGGTGAACAAGCTTTTCACGATAAAGCGAGGCGAGAAGAGTGGTTGGGATCCCATGTTTTATCCGATGGAGAACCATGGGATTGAGGCAGATTACATCAAGCCGGTTCTCAAATCATCGAAATCCATCGACACCTTGCTGGCCAAAGCGGATGCTAAAGCGTTTTGCTGTCTAGCAGACATGGATGAATTGCAGCGGAAAAACCATACAGGTGCCTTGGCGTGGATTCATAAATTTGAACGCGGGGTAAATAAAACCGGGGAGCCGCTCATACCAGTGCTGAAGAAGCTAAAAGGACCAAATTTGCACTGGTATTCCATGAACAACGCCGCAATGGCCGACTTGGTGGCGAATGTAAACTACGACAAGCGATTATTTATCGCGCGACTGCGCGAACGCTCATTTGTCAATCAGCGCCTCATCCGTTTCACGAAACGCGATGAAGCGGTTGATGTGGACGTCTGCCATGCGTTGATCAACAGCTTAATCGGCCTGTTTTATATTGAGTTTCTCGGATTTGGGCGGGGGCAGGGCGCACTTGATTTAAGCGCGGCCAAATTTCAGCATCAAATGATGATGTTAAATCCAGCACGATTGGACGAAACACAGAAACAGAAGATTCTGCTCGCCTTTGCACCGCTGTTGGAACGCTCGATCTTGCCGATTTTGGAGGAATTGGAAATGGCGGATCGAAACACGTTTGATGACGTGGTGCTGGAGGCGTTTGGCTTAACTGCACACAAAGCGTCCATCAGGGATGCTTTGCAGACGTTATACCGCATACGGATGTCTGTGAAAGTGGCAGAGTGAGCGGCAAAAGGTACCGCAAGGGGCCCCTTTTATTTCAGGAATAAAATGGTGTATGCTGTATCCTTAGACTGTGTATGGCCTTAGTGGGAGTGGTGATCATGGTCGGGGCGTCTGCAGTGAGATTTCCTTTACGCTTCAAAGTCCTCGGTGTGTTGTTCGTGGTGATGATTGTCATTTTGGTGTTGAGCAATGGGCTTTATTACTGGTCGACCAAATCGATTCTCGAACAAAAGGCGATTGGCCAGAATAAGCTTGTCTCAGAACAGCTCAATCTTGAAATTCAACAGTCGCAGCGTGGACAGTCTTTTATTGATGATCTCATCGGCAATGAGTTGCGTATGGCGGCTTTGGCTGCGGAAACCGCACTCAGCCCAGACGCGGCTAAAGTCACAAATCAGCAGCTGCGCCAGTTGGCCAAAGAGATTGGCGTCAGTGGTATCACTTTGTTTCAGCCGACGAAGGATGATATTGTCGGCGTCAAGTCTTCTGACCCAAAAGAAATCGGATTGAAAACGAAGCAAATGAATCTGTGGTACCAAGCTTTTCGCGATTTGCTAAAAGGGGACCCCGCCGCTTCTCATTTTGGCAAGGCGGAACCGAACTATTGGACAGGACCGTTTGCCAATGCGACTTCTGATCCATCGAAAATTGTCAAATGGGGCTATTATTACGATGGGACCACGAATTACATCATAGATCCTTTCATCGAATCCTCCAGCCTGACAGACTACACCAAATATGTTGGCGCAGGGACGTTTATTGCTGACATCCAAAAGTCAGAGCCGCGTATTTTATCCATCGCCGTGCTGAATCAGGATTTTGGTAAAGCACCTATCTCATACTCCTATCAAGGTGAAAACTGGGTGGACACCTCAAACCAGCCCGTGATGTACGGTACATACGCATATCAAGACAAAACACTGGATGTTGCGGCCAAAAACAAAGCATTCAATTCAAAACAGGTGGTCAGTCTTACCGACATCGTGAATCATCGGAGGGTGTTCAAAACTTTTGTGCCGGAAACTTTGAAGAAGACGCGTTATGTGGTTGAGATTGTGTCGGATTACAGCTTTATCAGTGGCACGTTGAATCAGCAGTTGCATAACAGCCTGTTGATTTCGGCGGCGTTGTTGCTCATCATCGTTATCCTGAGCTATATCGCCTCTGGTTTCATTGTGCGACCGCTGCGCTTGATAACCGAAAAGGTAAATAAATTGGCGGCAAGGAATTTTGCGGAACCCCTACAGGTGCGGGGGAGTGACGAGATCGGCGTCTTGGCGGACAGCGTGAATGTGATGTCGAGCAATCTCTTGGACTATTTTAATGAGTCTGTGCGAAAAAAGCGGGGGCAGGGGACCGAACATCTTGTGATGGTGACTCATCAACTCCTGCACGAGTTGGGCACACCCCTTATTGCCATCAAATTCTCGTTGGATTTCTTGCCAAAGGTCCAAGGAGAGATGTCGGAACGGGGGGCAGAAATTGTATCCCGCATGAAGGTGGCCAGTGAGTATGCGAATAATGTCGTGCGGGAATTTAGCGATTTCTTGAAAAATGGCAAACTCCGGTTCTGCGCATGCAACTTGGTGGAGATGATAGAGGGCGCGATCGGTATCATGCGGCCTATCGCCGACACGAACTACGTGGTTTTGAAGTTTGTCAACGCCACGGGTGCAGATAAAGTGATGGTGGAGGTGGACAAGGAAAAGTTTCAGATGGTGATTTTGAATCTGATGAAGAATGGCATCGAGGCCATGGATGATACGTCTACACCCCGAGAGATTCGCGTTGAACTTCACCCTGGCCAGCATATGGCGCAAATTGACGTGACAGATACTGGCCGCGGGATCCCGCCAGACCAGTGGGATGCCATTTTTCTCCCGTACCATTCGACCAAAAAGCATGGTCTGGGGCTTGGCCTGGCTTTTTCCGGATTCATCGTGCTAGCGCATGGCGGCACAATACACGTTGTGCACAGCGATACAGCGGGGACAACGATGCGGATCAGGTTGCCCTTGAGCGAGTAACGCCTTATGCACAGAACGATTTATCGCAGTAAAAGGTAATAATACAGGAGACAAGCTAGGCTGCAAATCCAAGAGACCGAGCCGAATACAATGACAATGGTGTTTTCATCCCAACCGTATTTGAGGCTGAAGTGGTAGTGGATGGGCGACATGCGAAAAATGCGCTTGCCTGTCCGTTTGAAATAGGACACCTGGATGATGACAGATAGAATTTCAGCGAAGTACACCAGAAACAAAATCGGGAGCAGGATGACGACGTGATCGATCACGGCCATGAGCGCCAATGTCCCGCCGATGGCCATGGACCCTGTGTCACCCATGATGAGCTTTGCTGGGTGGCGATTATAGATCAGGAAGGCCAGCAAACAGGCAATCATCATGAGACAGAAGAGGCGAACGCCCTCGTGCTGGCTGATGACGAAGAAGAAAAAGTATGTCGGGATGGCGACGACGGACAACAGCCCATCCAGCCCGTCTGTGAAATTGATGGCGTTGGTGGAACCGACGATGATGAGGCCGACGGCGACGATGAACAAAGCAACCGGCAGGTCCAGCGCGATGTTGCGCGTAATCGGTATGTGCGATGTGATGAATCCTGTGTGCAGCAGGTAATAGAGGATACCTCCGGTAAAGCAGCATTGAAGAAGCATTTTGGTTTTGGCAGAGATGCCATCGATTTTGGTGTGCGCTTTCTTGGCGTCATCCATAAAGCCAATCAATGCGAACAGAAAAAATGTGGTGGTCAGCAACCTCACATCGGTGGACGCTTCGACACACAGTGTGGCAATGGCGCCAATCAGGAACACCAAACCACCCATAAGCGGAGTCCCGCGTTTTTTCTGTTGATCCGCCGGCAGCTCTTTGCGAATGGGTTGAACCAGATTGTACGCTTTGAACAGGCGGGTTTGCAAAGGGATGACGGCAGTCACAATCAAAAATGTCGCGATTGCTGGATATAGGGAGATCAAGTAGACAACTTCCTTTCGTCCACTGTGTTTTTTATTATGATATGTTTGTCCACTTGCAATAGAATACCAGATAAGGACCTCTTGTAATGTATCATATTTGCCTGCCACAGCCCGGTTGTCTGTAGGACGGTCGGGATTTGCCGTGCAATTCAGTGATTTTTTCTTTCTGCCTCCCTTCTGAAAGAGTAAACTGTAGGTAAGTCGATCACGTATTTGGCATGCAGAGAGTAGGGATGATGAATAATGAAAGCGAATTATTGTCTGGCATGTGGCCATGCGCTGGAGACACGGGACATAGATGGAACAGATAGGCGCGCATGTCCGAGTTGCAGTTTTGTCTTTTGGGGTGATTACAGCATCGGCGTTGGCGCGCTTGTCGTCAAAGATGACAAAGTGTTGCTGGTCAGACGCGCACAGGAACCTGGCAAGGGATTTTGGACGAACCCCGGCGGTTATTGTGAGCAGTTGGAGCCACTCGAAGAGACCATAGTGCGTGAGGTGCAAGAGGAAACGGCCGTGTTGGCCAAAGTGAAAAGTGTGGTCGCCTTGCGGGATCAACCGCGCTCCATCCACAATCTCTACGTGGCTTTTGCGATGGAATATGTAGAAGGAGAGCCGAGCCCCGATGGCATGGAAGTGGATGGAGCCGGTTTTTTCAGTTTAGCTGAGATGGAAAACATGAACGTAGCCGGTTTGACGCGATGGCTAATCGATATTGCGCTCAATGGTCAAGGGCACGGTTTGGTTGTGGATAAGGACCCCATTGTGCCGCTGGATGGCCATGGGTTGTTTCGCGTTGTCACACGCGCTTAAAGGGCCTCATTGAACATCTATAGCAATGGTAAGGAGAATGTCACGATGGATTTGCGCTACCCAATTGGCAAAGCTAATCTTCCGGAAAAAATTGAAAGATCGCATATTGAAGCATGGATTCAAGATGTGCTGGCGGCGCCGAGCGCGCTAAATCAGGCTGTTGCTGGACTGACAAAGGCGCGACTGGACACACCGTATCGGCCAGATGGTTGGACAGTGCGGCAACTTGTGCATCATTTGCCAGACAGCCATATGCCTACGTATATCAATTTCCGCTTGGCATTGACCCAAGATGCGCCTGTCATCAAGTCACTGGATGTCAACGCCTCGACAGCTTTGACCGACTGCCAGACTGCGGGTGTAGAGATGTCCTTGCAACTGTTTGCGGCTTTGCAACAACGCTGGGCGGCGCTCTTGCAGACAATGGCGTTTGCAGACTTTGAGCGAACGGTCCAATTCCCGAATGGCGCTTTGCGCAGCTTGGCGACATTGCTCGGGATTTATGCCTGGCATGGCAAACATCATGTCGCGCACATCACCGCTTTGCGGGAGCGCATGGGCTGGTAAATCGGCTGATTGTCAGCATATCTGGCGGATCGCATGAGGCGCGTGTCCGGGTAATTGGAGCAACGCGATTACCCGGACACGGCGCTGAAGTTTGTTGCGCCGTGCTTTGTGATCCCTGCGGGACGCACGCTTATTGACTGGCATCGATGACAATGGCTGTCTGCTCGCTGTGTGTCTGATTGAATTGGGCAGCGGGCACGTCAAACCACTCATCTTGGGTGGCGCCCCAGGTGGTGTCAACCGTAATCCACTGGTTTTCATTGGGTAGCCAGACCTGATTCCACGCATGACTTCCATAGTCTGTAGCTGTGCCACCGATGCCTTCGTCAATCTGCACACGAAGGCCTACTGCATGCGCCATGTCTGCATAAAGCAGGGCATAATCGGCGCAGACCCCTTTTTTGGTCTCCAGCGTCTGCAATGGAGATTGTTGATCCCACTTGTGGTGATACACGTAGTCGTCATATTTTTTCCAGTCATACGTAATGTGATGGATCTCCCATTCGTACAGCGCATACGCCTTTTGTTTCGGCGTCTTGGCGTTGGCCGTGATTTGTTGCGCCAGTTTGGCCACTTGTTTCGGCACCAACAAGACGCCGCGTTCCTCATTGGCTGTTCCGGACGGCACGGCAAACAAATTGATGTTCTGTGAAATGGGCTGTATCGCGTCTTCGGCAAATACCGGCAAAGCCCGCGTCACAAATGGCTTGAGCCAAGGTTTGTAGATTTGTTGGCTGCAAAGCTGATAGGGCCAGGACTGGTTCGCTTGTTTGGCCATCACAGGAATAGAGAAGTACTGAAGCACCAGAAAAATGATGGCGCCACCGATGGCCGCCCGCACGACGCCGATGGCTGCGCCTAAGACGGCGCCAAGCACACGGCTGCGCCCCAGTACGGACGGCAGCAGGACGGGAATTTGGCCCAAAATGCCTGCCAGCAGTTGGTGTATCACGCTGGACAAGACAAAATAACAGATAAGAAAGGCAATCCATGCGCCAATTCGCGGAGAACGTTGCCATGCGATGAATATTTGTGCAAGCCAATGTGGCAAGTGGGTCGTGTTTTGATGCAGGACATAGGACGAGATGTGTCGGCTCAACAGCCAGCCAATCCAGATGGCCACAATGCCTGTGGCAATCGAAATGGCCTGCGATACGACGAGACGGCTCTCCATCCCAAAGCGGCGCGCTGCGCCGAACAGGATAGAGCCAATGATGATGACAGCGAACAAGATGGTAATCCAGTTGTAAGTCATACACACGCTCCTCTTGGACCGCAGGGCACGGGTCCGATAGCAAAGAAAATAGCACATCATGATGATCTTGAAAACAATTGATGTTCAATTGGGATGAAACTGGTAATCCGTAAACGTGGTAAAATAAACAGGAGATGTTGTAGAGGTGATTTGGTGGCTAAGCTGTATTATCGATTTGGGCAGATGAATGCGAGCAAATCGATTCAACTGTTGACCGTCGCGCACAACTATGAAGAACAGGGCAAAAAAGTCTCCCTGTTTACACCAGCGATTGATGCACGGTTTGGGCAAGGGCGAATTGCCTCCCGTGTGGGGATTGCCAAGCATGCGATGCCGGTGGATGACGATACAAATTTGTTCGAGCTTGTACAGGAAGCGCCGTCCGACTGTGTTTTGGTGGACGAGGTGCAATTTCTGCGCGCGTATCATATTCGCCAGTTGGCGCGCGTTGTGGACCAACTTGGCATTCCTGTGATTATGTACGGCCTGATGAAAGATTATCGCAATCAGTTGTTTGAAGGCAGCGAAGCCGCTGTGTTATGGGCGGATCAAATAGAAGAGATCAAAACAATTTGCGCGGATCCGACTTGTAATCGGAAAGCGACCATGATTTTGAAGATAAAGGACGGCAAGCCAGTCTACACAGGTGAACAGATTGAAGTTGGCGGCAATGAGTTATACAGGTCCGTCTGTCGGCGCCATTACTTTCACCCGAATTTGGCAGAGATGTAGTTTAGGGGAGTGCAGTTGGGGAGCGCTGGGTGCATGTAATACTTTTGTAATTGGGGGACATGCCGTGGCAATTGGATACTACTCTTAGCACGGGCTCTAATACTCAGGGAGCTAACGCTGCAAGCAATTGGAACGAATACCAATTCGGGGCTTAGGGCGACAGCCGAATGGGTTACAACGGAAATCCTGGTACCAACAATGGCTTAGCAATGCACCTTGTCATGACTGCCAGTGATGGAGCAGCATATAAAGGAACATACGACGGAGATTTCGCAGGCGATTTTCAATTCACTGATTGTAAGTGGGGAGTTTGAATTTCATGCGTCGTTCAATTTTTTTATGGGCTGGGATTGTCGTGATATGTCTCGCTGGATATATCGCTGTTATTACAGTACATTATCGAGCATATCAAAACAAAATCCAACAAATCTTGACAGGCGTTACACCCATTGCTGCATCGCAAATGGATTCCTATATGAAAAGCGTAGGGAAATCAAACGGGCAATCATACCAAATTGCAACATATCTTGGTGAAGGATTTGTTTGGAGCTTTTTTAAACAAAATGGTATACCGGTCGTAATAAATCACTTTAATTTAATTGATTACACAAACGGTCAGGTAGACGTGCAAGATCAAGTGGAATATACAATCCCAGGAAGTATGGGACTTGTTCATGTCTCAGAAAGTGACCAAGTTAAGAAGTAAAACTGCCTCGAAAAAGTGTTAGGTCATCGTTTAAACTTCGTGATGCCTTTATTCATACCCCTCTCACTTTGATATATGTTTATTAATGGATCTGCGTCACGTCACCTTTAGCTGTCGGGGCAGACCAATGACCCGAGGCGAGTTGCCTCCCAGATCAGATGAATTATACGCAGAATGTGCGCTACACTCTCTATAATTGACTGGCGTGCTCTCCAACTGTACAATCATACATAGACAAACTACATAAGTAGGTGATTGATGTGCAAAAGGACGGTTTAAGAGGTCATTTAGATGGCATCATTCTGGCCATTTTAATCAATGGAGACGCCTACGGATATGACATTGCCCAACAGGTCCACCGGCGTACAGAAGGTGTGTTTTCTCTGAAAGAGGGGTCTCTTTATCCAGCGTTGAAGCGTTTGGAGGCCGAACAGTTTATTCAAGGATACTGGGGGACGGACAAAGAGAATGGACCGCGCCGCCGTTACTATCATTTGACTGAACGCGGCAAACAGCATTTTGAAGTCATTCGGGCGGCCTGGATGGCGGAACAACGCACGCTCTCTCTGTTCTTTGGAAAGGTGGCGCCCCAATGAGTGTGTTTGATCTCTATTTGAAACAGGTATTTCGCGGCACATATCTGCGCAAATCCGAAAAGCGAATCTGGATGGAAGAAATGCGTGGACATCTCGATGAGGCAGCAGACCGGTATCGGCAAACCGGGCGCACAGATGAAGAGGCGCAAGCGCTGGCGATAAAAAGATTTGGCAGCAGCAAAGCGGTTCGCCGGGACGTTGTTCGCGCGGTGTTTGGCATTTCGCCGCATTGGTATGTGGCTGCAGCCATCATCTCCTTTGTCAGCTTGGGGCTGGCCTTATTTGTCAATATGCGCGCTTTTGATATCATCCCCTCAACCATGACACCCATTTCGACGCCAGTCTGGGTCTTGTTTTTGCATCAACACTTTCCTATGTCGTGTTCAGCCTGGGCTGGGTTGACTGTACTGTTTATCATGTTGCTTTATACGCGCAGCATTCGCGATAGATTGGCGGTCTGTCTGTCCAGTTCGCCGTTTATAGCGGATTGGCTCTTTGTGAGATTAAGCCACCAACGGACAGTGGGAGGAACATTTTGGGGGGATCCGCAGTACAGTATGATGCAACCGCTCTTATGGACAGTCATCGGGATTTTTGTCTGGCTGATGTGGTGTTTCGTGCTTTATGTGTGGACGCGCAATCGGTTGGTCAGTTTGACGCCTTTGTGGATGTCGATGGCGCTGGTTTTGTGGCCCACGTTACGCAACGCCGTGCAATCACTTTTGTATCAGTGGACGGGCAATCCGATTTTCTGGGGTCACGGATTCCCGTATTCGGTGCAATCTTGGATGCCGATTCTTTTGCGCATTATCCTTGGCGCGGTGTTTTTGTGGGGATGTAAACGCATTGATATGCGATATGAGCGAAAGCTCAACCATGTATAAAGCCACTAGGATAACAGAATAAACGCTGAATTTGGAAATTCAGTTTGCCTTTATTCGGAATTTGTGTTATGATTCTTCATTGACAGGTCAAGAGGTATACGGAATCAGTTTTTTGACATCAATCAATTTTTTGCAAAAGGGTTTACGACGGTTTTTGTTTCACACCTTATTTCGAACGGCTGTTCACATCAAATGGCGCGGTTTAATTTTGCAAAACGCTCAAATATCTGAACGTGTAGTTCAAGGATATAGATTCAAAACAGGCGCGGTCATCGGAGCCGCATGGTAGCTAGAGAGGTAGGGCTAGCCACGTATCAGTATCTGCAGTACCTGTTCGTCTGCGGCCGACAAATATGTCGGCCGCTTTTTGCAGTGTGCCGGGTGACGAGCAGCACCTAAGCACGCGTCTAGAGATGCGCTTTTGGCCCGACAAAATGCTGGTGCAGGACGAGGGACGCCGCACCGATGGCGCAGGCATTGACGCCAAGTGACGACGGCAGTATGCGGAAGTTGGCGTACGGGTGTGTAAAACAGCGCGCTTTGACCACCGGATCGATAGAGGCAAGGAGCACATCATCGACGGCGCGCATGCGGCTGCCAATGAGGATCAGCGAGGGATTCAGCCCGTTTAAGAGTGTTGCAATACCGATGCCAAGATAGGCGCCGACCGCTTTCACTGCCTGGATGGCTTCGGGCTCCTGCGCTTTGGCTCGTTCAACGATTTCGTGTGTGGGCAGTGATTCCCCGGCGATGTGTTCATACTGTTCCATCAGCGCCTTTTCTGAAGCATACATCTCCAAACAGCCACGGTTGCCACAGGAGCACACCCGTCCATCCACTTCTATGGTCATGTGCCCAAATTCGCCAGTGATGCCTTGCTCGCCGCGGATCAACTCATTGTTGAGGATGATGCCTGTGCCGATGCCCGCGCCAACACTCACATAGACGAGATTGGCGGTATCCCGACCGACCCCGCAAAACTTCTCGCCCATTGCGCCGGCGTTCGCCTCGTTGTCGACAAAGACAGGGATGTTTAATTCCTCCTAGTATATTGATGTCACGTACTCCAAAGAGTTTTGAGATAAAATTCTCGTAGTGGTCGGGGTACTACGAATTCCTCCTTGGGACCATTGGTTCTCGATA
>NZ_JBHUCX010000028.1:252878-305371 GCF_042678105.1 Alicyclobacillus fodiniaquatilis | reverse complement strand
ATACCGAACACGGACGTGAAGACCTCCAGCGCCGAGGATACTTGGAGGGAGACTTCCTGGGAAAGTAGGACGTTGCCAGGCGAGAGAGAAGAAAGCCCCCTGTGTGCCACGAGATGTGGTGGCAGGGGGCTTTTTGTGATTGGGGTGACCCTCGCGGCGATAGCAGCGGGATCGAACCGGGTTGTATCTTCCCAGTAGCACAGGTAATACAGACATTGGCGAGTGTTTGCCTTTGGTCTGTATTAAGTATCCACCGTCAATAATATAGCCTTTGTTGCGGTGGAGCGACCACGTTGTACTGTGAAAAATCAGTAACGTTCCGGGTGATTTGGGGGAACGAGTGCTGATTCACCAATACCCGATGGAGGCGGTTTACTGTGACTTGGGGATGGATATATTGCCTTACTTGAGGTGCATAAAAATCCCTTACACGCACGTTTGGTGGACACACAATTGGTCTTTGACAATGCATATATCTCGCCCCTCCTAACATAAAAATGACATTCGGTGCTTTTTAGTAAGCTTCCCCTGATGCAGCAGCTCCGTAACCAGCGCCTACCGCGGGAACGAACAGGAAGAACAGCACGAAGATGATCAGGAAGACAACAGCCCATTGAGTATATCCGCCAAATGCTCCGTACATGAAAGCACCCCCTCTCCCATTTATGGATGTAACATATGGGATCAAGAACAATCACGAGACGGCCCCTATCCCTAAGTCAAATGACCGTGTGTCAGAAATTCGCTTCATACTTCAGTGGCGCAGCTGCTGTGGAGGAAATGACTTGTCGACGATTTTAGGCTTGTGACTGCGGCAGGACGGGAAATCCATGCACTTGTTCTGAGACTGTTTGCTGATGATGAGCGCTTGGGTGCTGTAGGCCCACGGGAGGGAACACGTGTAGCAGCACATGTCAACGGGATTTTTTCACGCTGATCAGCGCCGAATCAAAATGGTGTTGAAAGCACGACATGGCGTTGTAAACGCGGTAATATAGACAAGATAAGAAATGAAAATCACGATTTCCCATGAGGGCGGCCAGTGAAAATTGGGGGAATGGCGCACAGTTGGACGGTACAATGATGAAATCGGTATCATGCAAAGTGTTGGACAACGCGAGTCCAGTAGATAAGATATGACGACCTTAGAATTTCTGACAATTGTAGGCGGGTGGGAACTATGAAACGGGTAACAGTATATGACATTGCAAAAGAAGCAAAGGTTTCAGTAACAACGGTCTCGCGTGTGTTGAATGGAACAGCGCCAGTAAAACATAGCACAAGGAAGAAAATAACTGAATTGATAGAGAAATATCAATTTCAGCCAAATGCGCTGGCGCGCAGTTTGACCAAAAAAGAGACAAAAATGATCGGGATCATCTTGCCAGACATTACGAATCCTTTTTTTCCGGAAGTGTTCACTGGTGTGGAAAATGCGCTGGCTGAAGCAGGATATACCTTTTTCTTGTGTACGACAGGGGGCAATGATGAACGAGAATCTGCCTATTTAGGTCTTTTGAGAGAAAAACAGGTTGATGGCATCATCTTCATGGGCGGGCGGATCAACAGTGTAGAATGCCCTCCCGTTTTGGCTGAAGAAGTGGTTAATCTGAGCAAGCATATCCCGATTGTATTGGTGAATGGGACTTTGCCTGGAAATCCGCTTCCGCGTGTCAAAACGGATGAGTATGTTGGCGCTGAAATGGTGACAGAGCATCTCATAGAACTAGGGCATCGAAAAATTGGTTTTATTGGCGGCATGGAAGAAACCACGACCACGGTTGAAAAAGTGGCGGCTTTTGAAAGCACACTGAAAAAACATGGGATATCACCGCGAAAGGATTGGATACGGTACGGCGATTTTTCAGTTGCATGTGGTAGAAAATTGATGTCAGGGTTGCTAAAAGAGCGCGATAGACCTACAGCGGTATTCTGTGTGAATGATTTTACATCGGTTGGCGCCATTAAGGCGGCGATTGAGGCGGGATTGTCCATTCCAGATGATGTCGCAATTGTCGGCTTTGACGATACCCCCTTGGCGTCTTCTATTATCCCGGAATTGACGACAGTCAGTCAGGAGAGCAATCGCTTAGGCGTCACGGCTTTTCACGTGTTGCAGCGATTGATCAACGGTGAGCAAGTAGAGGAGTTATCCGTTATCCAGCCACGTTTGCTGGTGCGTGAAAGCACTGTTAAGAAGTGATCAACCATCTGTCAATAAAGGCCCTCCAACCTGAATTTTGAAAAAATATATTGACAGTTTTCTTAGAACGTAGCTATATTATATATTGCAACCGATTTCATGAAACCCATTTCATGAAATGGGTTTCACATGGCGGACGAATTCGTCGTTGGGCACTTGTGAGATTTTGTGATGTAAAAGATGGTTGGTCAAAAGGAATTGCGGTTGCAAAGAGCATGCATGGCAAAACGAAATTTGATTAGGGGGAGCCAATGATGTTGCTAGCAAAACATGCAAAGTCGGCAAGTATCGCAGGTATCGCTGTACTAGGTCTATCAAGTCTATTGACCGGTTGTGGAAATGGGAATAGTGGGGGAAGCAGTGGAGGCAACAGCACGGATTCAAATCAGAAAATTCACTTGACGATGACGGTTTGGGGATCGGATGGAGATACAAAAACATATCAGCAGCGCGTAAATCTCTATACGAAATTGCACCCAAACGTCACCATCACAGTAAAGAACTTACCGTCTTATGATCAGAAAGTTGAAACCATGATTGCCGGTGGCGATTCGCCGGATATTATGGCCGTGTCGCAAGATGCCGTTGGGTTTGGCCAAAATGGTGCAATATTGGATTTGACGCCTTATATCAAAAAATCAGGTATGAATTTGAACTCCACTTATGAACCAGGATACCTTGGCGAATATCAATATCAGGGGAAACAGTATGGGTTGCCGGATCGCGGTGGATACATGATTGTCTATTACAACAAGGATATGTTTAAAAAGGCGGGGTTGCCACTGCCTACAAAAAATTGGACTTGGAGTCAATTTGAGAATGATGCAAAAAAATTGACGATACAGTCCGGCGGCAAGACGACTCAATGGGGATTTACGGGTGGTTCCTGGTGGCCGGTGTACGGCAGTTTCGTTCACGAAGCGGGTGGAGATATTGTCAATGCGCAAGGGAACAAATCTGACTTGACTTCCAGTGCCACAGAGCAAGGGTTGCAATGGTTTAACAATCTCACCTATCAATCACACGTTGCGCCGACAACCGTCCAATACGCGAATATGGGTTCCAGTGTAAGTGGAGATTCATTGTTCGAAAAAAATAAAGCGGCGATGTTGATTACAGGCTTTTGGGATATTGGCGCTTGCATACAGGCCAAAGACAACTTTGGTATTGCGCCGCTGCCGCTTGGGCCAAAGGGCGGTGGCATGGAGACAGTCGGTACGGGATTGGCTGTCGCTGCGCAATCCAAATATCCGGCTGTCGCTTTTGACGTGATTAAGTTTTTGGAAACCAAAGCTGGTCAAGCGCCGATTGTCACCAATGGCGAGGATGTGCCAGCAACCAAAGCGGGAATGAACCTTTGGATCAAGAGCCTGCCAAAGGGTGTAAGTTTTGACACGCTTCAAAACACGCAGAACGAGGTATTTTCACCGCACATTCCACCGCAATGGAATCAATTGCAGGATGGGCTCGGCAATGATTTGGCGCCATTCTTCAATGGAAAGCAGTCGTTGGCTGCGGTGGTTCAGAAGGCATCAAGCGACATTGACAATCTAATCAGCGGAAATTGATGAATTCCAATCACCAGGTGGAAGCGCTACACCTGGTGATTGCGGAAAGGAGCGTGCTGACATGCAGGTATTGAATTCCCGCCGCCGTGAGTCATTGGCATTCTTCGCATTTATTACACCGTGGCTGGTGGGGTTGATTGGGTTGACACTTGGACCCATCTTTGCATCTCTGTACTTGAGTTTTACAGATTGGAACTTGTTTCAACCGCCGCATTGGGTTGGTCTTGCCAATTACAAAACATTGTTGACCAAAACACCGCTGTTTTGGGAAGCGCTTTGGAACACAGCCTATTACGCCGTCATTTCTGTTCCATTAGGGATTTTGATCGCGCTGGTATTGGCGGTTCTGTTAAATCAGCGGGTCGTATTGCGGCGATGGTTTCGCACGGCCTTCTACCTACCAAGCACCATTCCTGTGGTTGCCGTTGTCATGCTGTGGAGTTGGTTGCTTGCACCTTCGGGCCTCTTCAATGAATTCCTGGGGCTGTTCGGCATTCATGGACCAGCTTGGCTCATTGACAATGCGTGGATCAAGCCTGGGTTGATTATCATGAGTCTCTGGGGGGCTGGCGGTGGCACCGTTTTGTTCTTGGCAGGGCTTCAGGGCATTCCAAGCTATCTATACGAGGCGGCAGAACTGGATGGTGCTCGCAGTTGGTCCAAATTTTGGCGCATTACACTGCCGCAATTGTCACCGATTATCTTGTTCAATCTGATCAATGGCATCATCGGCGCAATGCAGGTGTTTACGCAGGTGTACATCATTGGCGAGAACAACGCCAGCACGATGATGGTGCCGTATCTGTTTAAAGAGGCATTCCAGTATTACCAAATGGGGATGGCATCGGCGATTGCGTGGCTGCTGTTCATTATCATTATTGTGCTGACGTTGATCATCCTCAAATGGTCCAGTGTGTGGGTTTATTACGAAGGGGAAGTGCGTAAATGATGGTGCAGCATACAGTGAGTGAACACGTCCATATGCAGAAAAAAAGTCGTGTGACACCAGGGGCAGTCGTCGCTAAGGTGATTGTGTATATCATTCTCATCGTCGGCGCGGTGTTGATGATCGCGCCTCTTTTATGGATGATTGCAACCGCGCTGTCCAATGATCAATACGCAATGTCCTTTCCGCCGAAGTTTTTTCCGTCCAGTTTTCATTTTGGGAATTTCTTGAGGATATTTACGCACAACGATTTTGGTCTTTACCTGCGCAATACGCTTGTTATCACCATTCCGGCCATTGTCGGGCAAGTGCTTGCTTCATCGCTGGCGGCATTCGCATTTGCGCGTTTGCGCGCGCCGGGTAAAAATATATTGTTTATCATCCTGCTTTGTACGCTGATGATCCCCGGGGAAGTCACGATGATTCCGAATTTCATCATCTTTCGCTACTTCCATTGGTTGAATACGTTTTGGCCTTTGATTGTGCCCAATTTCTTCGGCAATGCGTTCAATATTTTCTTGATGCGCCAATTCTTTATGAGTGTCCCGCTGGAGTTGGATGAAGCGGCCAAATTGGATGGACTCGGTTATCTTGGCGTCTGGTGGCGCATCATCATTCCACTCTGTAAGCCCGCGTTGGTGACTGTGGCTGTTTTCACATTCACGGCCAATTGGGGCAACTTCATGGGGCCGTTGATTTATATCAACAATCAAAAACTGTTCCCGTTGGCGTTGGGCATTTATCAAATGACGCAGACGTCGAATGTCATGGAGCAGCCAAATTGGAATTTGATCATGGCGGGCGCGCTCGTTTTGACCATTCCGATGATCATCGTCTTCTTCTATGGACAGCGTCATATCTATGAAGGATCAAACATACTCGGTCGTCAATAAGCGCGTTGGCAGAGAAACTGCGGCGGTTTTTACAAAATAGCTGTTGACGGAGACGAAGTCTTCATTCACCCAAAGAGAGGTTATACATGATGAAACGCATCTCAGAGCATTACTTATTCGTCAGCTCCTTGTTCTATTTCCGGATACCAGAAACCGATTGGCTGGATAGGCTGCAGAAAGTGAAGGCAGCTGGTTATAACGCGATTGATGTGTATATTCCCTGGAACTTTCATGAACCGACGCGTGGCGACTACCGCTTTACAAATGGCGCGGATGTAGGGAAGTTTTTGGACATGGCGGGCGACGTCGGGCTCATGGTCATCGCACGGCCAGGCCCTTACATCTGTTCCGAATGGGATGGCGGCGCGCTTCCTTATTGGCTAAACACCGATACGAGCCTCAAGTTCCGCCAAAATGATGAACGTTGGTTGGCGGAGGTCGCTCGCTGGTATGACGTTGTGTTGCCCATTATACTGCCTCGACAAGCGACGAATGGCGGCAGCGTCATTGCCGTGCAAGTTGAAAATGAACTTGATTTCTATCCGTGTGCGGATCCGAAAGGGTACATTGAGTCACTTTACCATATGGCCCGGGCGCGCGGCGTGACGGTGCCCATTACCGCTTGCATTGGCCAAGGGGATATCCAAGGTGCAACAGGTGAGAGCGATCTCGTCATTCCAATGGTGAACATCTATCCCTCGTCACCTGACGATCCGGCGCTTGACGTCAAACTGGACGAATATGTGGCGTATGCAAAGGCGCACGGTTTCGTCCCGATGACAATGGAGACCAATCGCGACATTCTCACGCTCAGCCGTTTGGTCGGCACTGGGTTTATCGGGATTTCTCCATATCTGATGACATCAGGGGTGCATATGGGCCCTTGGAGCGCCATTAACAACTGGGGTGCTTTTCCTTCCTATTTAACGACAGACTATGATTTTGGCGGCATGATTTCAGCCGATGGCACATTGCGCGCTTCATTTTATGAGCAGCGTGTATTGACAAGCACAGTATTTGCACTGGAAGAGATTTTCCTGAAGGGGACTTCTGAATCGATTGAGCCGCTGTCTTTGGCGGATCGAGAAAATAAATTGACATATCGCCGCTTGACCTCTGATATGGGGAATGTCACGTTTGCGTTCAATCTGACAGATGAACAAGTCACGGAAGCGGTATCTGTAGAAGGGCTCAACGCGCAATTGATTGTACCGCCCAAGCATTACACAACTGCATTTTCAGATGTGCGTTGGACAGCGCCTACAGATAGTACCTACCATTTTTCGGCTACCAGCAATCTGTTCTATCGACATGCTTCTGGCCACCAGCTGGTGATGTTGGTTGCTGGGCATGCGGGGACGGGATTGTTGCGGGTGGATGCAGATGTTCCCTTATCCACTTCTGCTGGAGACGGAAAAGTGCAATGTGATGAAAGTGGTGTCACAGTTCAGTTCCAGCACGGTTGTGGGGCGACGCAACTGCAATTTAACGATGGAACAGAAATTACACTTATCACCCTTTCAATGCATGAGGCGGGTCACGCGTGGCTTGTCCCGGAAACGGGTTGGTTGATTGGACCAAGATATCTCCGCGATGCTGACAAGTTGGCGAAAGATACAAATGAGATGGTGCTAGATGTGGGGGACGAATCTGTGCGCTTTATCGCTTTGAGCGGGGCGATACGTGAAATTCCCGCTGACCATGTGCTGCCATCTCCTGGTTTGCCCCAAGTGGATTGGAGGGGTAAATCCGCCACGGTTCTGCAGGCGAACATGGACAAGCGCACCACGTCTGTGAACCCACCGAGCATGGAGCAGGCGGGGATCGGTTTTAAACGCGCCATTTACACAGCCACTGTAGAGGGACAGTTTGACGGATTACAGTGCAGCGGGGCTGCAGACATGATATGGGTTTATGCGAATGGCGTGTTTGAGGGTAGTTTTGCGCCCGGAGGACGCGGTTTCGACTGTATTTTTGCCCGTGCATATCAGGGGACGACAAAACTGGAACTAATTGTGGAGTCGTGGGGACATACCAATTTTCATGATGAAGGGGCGCCATCATTGCTGACTGGCGCGCAGAAGGGGATCACTGGCACAGTCACACAGCTTCCTGCAGGCGAGCCCATTTTCAATTGGGGGGTGGCGCCTGTGGAAATTGCGCTTTCTGCGCAAGGTGCGGGGGCGCACACCGTGCAATATCCGATTGCCTGTCAGGCAGGCGGCCATTTCCGTTTGAGCGGGACTTTGCCAATTGGCGCAGTAAAGCAGGGATTGTATCTGGTGGTGAGCGGAGAAAACGGCCGTGCGGATGTCCGGCTCAACGGGGAGGATATCGGTCGCATTTGGTTCGGTCCACACCTTGAACCGCGCATGGTCGGAGGCCGTGCGGACAGATTGTGGCTGCGCGATGATCTCCTGGCGGTGGATGAAACGGCCGAGATCGAAATCGATTTTTTCGCGACGGCGGATGGGTATCTCAGTCAACTGAGTGTTGAACAGGAAGATCAGTGGACAAAAGGCAATGTGACTGTGCAGGTTGCGCAATTGCAGGCATCGCGGATTTCCTGAAGCAGAAAGAGGGGGACGGTGTGCCACGACGTGTGAAATCAGCACAGATGACGATGGCTGTGCTGCTAGCTACGGGCTTGCTTTCCGGTTGCAGTGCGACGAAGCCGAAGTCTCAGCCAACAGCACAGCCACATGCGGGAACCGTGGTTGATGTCGATCCGGCCGTGCGTTACCAAACTTGGCAGGGCTGGGGGACTTCGTTGGCCTGGTTTGCCTATGTGCTTGGTGGCGCCCCGGACAAGATTCGCAACCACATCGCGGATTTGCTGTTTGATCCGACGAAGGGGCTCGGGCTGAACGTTGTTCGCTACAATATCGGCGGTGGCGAGAACCCGCAGTACAATTTTATGGATCCGCGGGCGCGCGTGCCAGGTTATGAACCTTCACCGGGCAAATTCGATTGGCAAGCGGACAAGACACAACGCTGGATGTTGCAGGCGGCAAAGGATAGAGGGGCGAACGTATTTGAGGCGTTTTCCAATTCGCCCCCTTATTGGATGACCAACAGCGGCAGCGTGACAGGGGCGAAGGATGGCGGTGACAATCTCAAGGCGTCGGATTATCAGGCATTTGCCGAGTATTTGGCAACGGTCGTCAAGCATTTTCAGACAGCTTGGCACATCGATTTTTCCACCGTTGAGCCGTTTAACGAACCGGTGTCAAACTGGTGGAAATTTGGCGGCACGCAAGAAGGCGCTCACTTTGACAATGCGTCACAGAGCAAGTTGATTCCGATGTTGACCACGGCGCTGCAGCAGCAAGGGTTGCATACGGGCATTGCCGCGCCGGACGATAACAGCGTCGATGAGACATTGGCTTCGTGGAACGCCTATCCGAGCGCCGTCCAACATGATGTGACACAAATCAATACGCATGGGTATAACGGCAGTGATCGACAAGGATTGAATGCAGCCGCCGCGAAGGCGGGGAAAAACCTGTGGATGAGTGAGTATGGTGATGGCGACAGTTCGGGGATGACCATGTCCACAGAAATCATCGCTGATGTGAAGCAGTTGAAACCAACGGCATGGGTATATTGGCAGGCGGTGGATGGCCCAGGGTGGGGCATGCTGCAAATGGACGTGAATCATCCTGGCCATGATCAGTTCAAAACCACAGAGAAGTATTATGTGATGGAGAACTACAGCAAGTTCATCCGGCCCAACTACCAATTCATTCAAATTGGATTGCCCAACGCGTTGGCAGCTTACAATCGCGCGCAACATACGCTGGTCATCGTGACCACCAACGCATCATCGGTCCAAAACACGTATGACTACAATTTGAAACAGTTTAGCAAGTTGGGCGCGTCGGTCAAAGTGTACCGCACATCTAAGGATGAACACCTGAAGCAGTTGGCGGCCATTCCCATTACGCAAAGCTCCTTCTCCGCGGTTGCGAAATCGAAGTCTGTGACGACGTATGTGCTTACCGGTGTAGAGGCCAAATGACGCTTACCGCGCATTTTTCATACGTAGGGCCAGGATGCGGTAGATGTCTACCTGTTCCTGTAATTTCATGCGGACCAAGCCGCTTGTGCCTGGCCCTACGAAGAACGCCGTATGGATGCCCTCGATGGCATAGGATTGGAATCCCCACTCGATTTTTTGTTTGCGCACAAATTGTTGATAAACCCCTTTTCCGACAAAACAGGTGAATTTAGGCTGGTAGCGAAGCAGCGTTTGTCTCAGCTGTTCGGCGCCTTTGCGGTATTCCGCTGTGGTCACGTCACTCGCGCGAGGCGTTGGGCGGGCAACCAGATTGGTGAAGCCATAATTGTATTCATCAAACAATAGACGGTTTTCGCTTGGCTGGAACAGGCGGTTCGTCAAGCCTGCTTCAGCCAGGATGCGGTAAAAGCGGTTATTCGGACCCGAATAGTTCCAACCTGTGCGCGCTGATGTCGGTGATGGATTAAAGCCGACGAACAGCAACGTCAGATGATCTTTGAGCAGTTCTGTTTTTATCATTGCACCATTCCTCTTCCTCTTGGCATGATGCTTGAGCGAGCTATAAGCGCATCCCGCCGCATTTGTTCCACACTTACATATCCTCTTAGTCTACGCAAAGACAATGATTTTGAAAATCGTCGCCGCACTTCTTCACACGATGCACATCTTGGGGAAAGCAAGGCGTTCATGTACGCTAGGGAGAGACCTGTGATATGGCTTTGACTATGACGGATGTGCTGCGACTGGCAGCGTGTGCGCCAAAGAAAGGCGGTTGGAATGCGTTGGACGATAGATTGATCTCGTACCTGTACTATTTCAATATCGAACAAGATTATTTTGAGTGCCACGAGTATGCTGAACATCTGTGGTTTGCGCTGCAGCGGCCTGTCGTGTTGAAGGGTTTGATTCAAGCCGCTGTCTGTCTATATCATCTGAACAACGGCAACGTCAGAGGGGGTTACAGCATGTGGCAGCGGGCAAAACGCTACATGGAAGCCGCTTGTCCGGTGTACCAGGGGATCGATCTCGCTAAACTCATCCGTGACATCGACGAAACCTACAGTCTTGTTCCGCAAGCTTGGTATACCAAACGTGTTTCTCCGCGGGAAATTGCGCAATTGCGCTTACCGACAGTGAAGATACAAATTGTCGACGAGGAGATTCTTGCGCTGCTGCCTAACTGGAAACCTACGCCACTGGAGAAGGATTGACCTTGTGTTTGACCGTGTTAGATTGCTCTTCCGCGCGATCTAACCAGAAACGGTTGTGAATTGCGCACCATTTTCTAAAAAGTTCATGGGTCATTTCAGGTGTCGGGATGGTAACATAGTGATGATGTCGAATCCGGCGCCGCGCAAATCAAAACCATCAAAGCTCCTGCTGATTTGAATGAATGACAAACTGCTCACTCTAGGAGGGGAAACATGCAACAGGCCATTACTTTGAATGTGGACGGATTGACTTTGCGTGGAATGGAACATATTCCAGATGGCGCAGAGCAAAAACCGATGCCAGCTGTCGTTCTCTTTCACGGCTATACGGGAACCAAACTGGAACCGCATCGGATTTTTCTCAAGATATCCCGCGCGCTTGAGGCAAGGGGGATTGCGTCGTTCCGCTTCGACTTTGCGGGCAGTGGCGAAAGTGACGGCAATTTTGAAGAGATGACGGCATCTGGTGAAATTCGTGACGCGAAAGCCATTTTGGCCATGGTGAAGGCCGACGCGCGCATTCAAACGGATGGTGTCTCCCTACTTGGATTGAGCATGGGTGGGTTTGTCGCGGGGATCACGGCAGGAGATCTGCCGGATGATGTGCATCGGCTTGTGCTGCTTGCTTCGGCAGGGAATTTCCGTGAAATTGTGCAGTTTCGCATGCAACAAACAGAGCTTGCGCCGGATCAGCTTTACTTTGATGAAAGTGGCAATTTGGTGGGACGCCAATTGTACGAAGATGTGCTCGGGATTGATGGGTTTGCGCGGGCAAAACCTTTTCAGGGTGACGTTTTGCTAATTCATGGCACAAATGACGAGGCCGTGCCGTATCAGGTGTCGCTTAAATACCGTGACGAGGTGTATGGGGAACGTGCTACGGTGCATCTCATTGAAGGGGCAGACCATACGTTTAACAGCCACGCATGGGAATCAGAGGTCATTGCGCGCGTTGTTGATTTTATGACATCCTAAATCAGAGGGCGCGCAGATGAACAGCCGTTTTTTGATCACAGTGTATAAACTGCTCCCCCGTCCGGTCATTGCAACCATCGTGCGGATGGTCAAACCGACCTATCCAATTGGTGTGGTGGCTGTGGTGTTTGATGAAGAAAAGCGGATTCTGTTTTTGCGGCACACTTATCACGAACCAGCATGGCGCTTGCCCGGCGGCTTGATGGAACGTGGTGAAGATCCTGCAGCGGTCGCAGTTCGGGAACTGATGGAGGAAGCAAATTGCCAAATTGAATCCCTTGGCGTGATTGACGCTTCGCACGAGGCGTATACGTTCGATGTGGTGGTCTTGGGACGGCTGGTGAAGGAAGGCCCGTTTGAAGAAAATGCAGAAATTTGCGACAAGGCGTGGCTTCGTTTTGATGAAATGCCGCCGCTTGCATCGCGGCATTTGGCGTTTATCGAACGGGCAAGGGCATTTCTTTGTTGGCGCGATGGCCAAGATGCAGAGCGCGAAGAATACCGTTAGACCGCCATGGGTGATGTGGGCCAGCATCAACAGAATCATGAAAAATACCAGTCAATTGAGGCATTGCGGATGGTGTGGCACCAAAGTACTGCATGATTTAGAGGAAAGAGATATGAAGAGATGAGGCGTGGAGAGATGGGACGTATTTTTGTATTGGGCGCGGGTGCGATGGCAGAATCGTTTATCAAAGGTGTACTGCATGATGAGGCCGTCGCCCCAAGTGACATTGTCGTGATGAATCGACAAAATCGCGCTAGATTGCAGGAATTGACGGATTTGTACGGGATAGGTCAAGCGCGGGCGATCTCTGACGCAGCGGACGCAGACGTCGTGATTTTGTCGGTCAAACCGTACGATATAGCAACTGCGCTGCAAGGAATGTTGCCCTATCTGAACGGTCAGTTGCTGATTTCATTTGCGGCGGGCATCCCCATCGACTTTATTGAGCAAGCCACGGAAAGGCGCGCGCAGGTGATTCGCGCGATGCCGAATTTGCCTGTGGCTGTCCTCGCTGGCGCCATCGCGATTTCTGCGAGCAAACAAGTCTCCGCGACCAGTGTCGAGCACGCAAAAGGGCTTTTGGCGCAACTTGGCGTGGTGGTTGAGCTGGAAGAGCAAATGATGGATGCTGCGACAGCTTTCTCTGGCAGTGGCCCGGGTTTTGTCAGCTATTTTTTGGAAGCGATGGAGCAGGCCGCAGTGCAGCTTGGGTTTTCTGCGCCGATGGCACGTGAATTGCTGATTCAAACTGTACTTGGCACCGCGAAGATATTGCAAGAGTGGCGATTGAGTCCGGCTGAATTGCGTGTGCGCGTGACGTCTCCGAATGGGACGACTCATGCTGGGCTGAACGTGCTGAACGAGCGGGGGATGCAAGACGCCATCGCTCAGGCGCTTATCCAAGCCGCCAACCGATCACAGGAGATGGGGCAGCAGTATACTGCTAAGGTGTAATAACTGCGGGAACGCGCACGTATTTGGCACGATCCAGCGGTTATGCGAAAATGATGATGGAGGTGTATACAAATGACGTTACATACCGAATGGGTACGCTATGGTGATGGAAATGTGCGATCAGGCTACTTGGCAAAACCAGAACGCGCACAAGACGGACAACCTGCAGTCATTGTTTTGCAAGAAATTTGGGGTGTTGACGCCCACATTCAAGAGGTGACCGAGCGGTTTGCCCAAGCTGGGTACGTGGCGCTTGCGCCGGATTTGTATGCAGAGAACGGCGCGCGTAAAGCAGGATTGCAAACAGATAGAGTTGACACAGTGAAGCGTTTTCTGGAAAGTGTGCCGCCGGGCGCGTGGCATGACAAGGATAAACGGGACGAAGTGATGGGCGAACTGCCTGAACCAGAGCAGACACATGTGCGAGAAACCTTTGGCATCCTCTTTGGCGGATTGAACCTGGATACGTATACAGCGCAATTGACCGATGCATCGAATTTCCTTCGACATGATTATGCAGCGACGAAGGGGCAGCCTATCGTTTCAATCGGTTTTTGTATGGGCGGTGGTTTGTCTGCGCGTCTGGCTGCAAATGATCCGGATTTGAAAGGGGCAGTCATTTTTTATGGACAAGCGCCTTCCGATGAGCAGATAAAACAGATTGTCTGCCCTGTTCGCGGCTTTTACGGTGAGCTGGACACTCGAATCACAGGTGAGGTGCCGGGCTTTGCCGAGAAGATGCAGCAAGCGGGCAAATCGTTCGCTTACCAGATCTATGATGGGGCACACCACGCGTTTTTTAACGATTCGCGAGCTGCATACAATCCGAAGGCAGCCCGTGCTGCTTTTGCCGAAGTACTCAGCTTCTTTGATGAAGTTACGAAGTAAACCAAAGCGTTTGACGTGAACTGCGCCTGACAGGCAAAAAGAGACCGGGCAGAGAAGCCCGGTCTGTCAATAAGGTTTTCTAAGAGGGTTAGCAGTTCCATTGCAGAAAGGAATTGGGGTGGTGTTGCCGATAAGCACCATGTCCACAAACTTCTGAATGAAAACTCGCTTAATGACTTCGATGACGTTGATAAATTCTCCTATCCACTTCGTTATGATGAATAGCGGATCATGAATGAGTGGATTTTTGCATTATTCTACACATCATCCTCTTTAATATCCGGCGTTTCCTCAGAATATGAATCATAGACTGGCAGATTCTCGATGAGATGTGTGAACATGCTGTTTTTGTGGACGTATGTTCGATAAGCGTCCAATGCCGCTTGTGTATATTGTGCTGCGTCTTCTTTAGGCTCTGGTGAACGCGCTATCAAATTGGCCAAACATTCGGCGGCTAGGGCGTGCAGAATGTGGTAATTTGTGTTGGCAGTCAATTCAAAGGCGTTTCGAGCGGCCTGGATTTTTTCGTGAATGTCATCTGTCATCTCGATGTAAAGAAGGTAGAGCTGGGTGAGGCTGTGTGGTTCATTGACAGCCCGAGCAGCTTCTAATCCTTTCAAGACAAAGTCTAGGGCAGTTTTGATATCATCGTTTTTTAGGGCAAACAGGCCGTGTAAACGATAAATATCAGCATTGCCTAGATGATCTGATTCATCCATACTCTTCATTGCTTCTTGAGCATATTGATACGCCTCATCTTGTTGTCCCAATAGTGAGCATGTTTCCGCCAAAGTGATAAGGATTCTGCTTTGGTCTCCTTTATCAAAGAAACCCCAGCGGCTGACGATGTCATATGAGGTCACAAGGGATTGTTTTGCTTCTTCAACTCTTCCCAGCCTCGTTTGAATGACACCTAACAACCCCAATGCTTTTCCTTGTTTGGGGAAATCATTCAAACGATGGAATGTATCGACGGATTGGGACGCGTACCATAAAGCAAGTACTTGTATGTCCAAATACGTATATGTATAACTCAGATTGTAGTAGAGCTTTCCTTTAAAGGGTTCAGTAAGCTCATCGGCTAGTGCTTCCGATTTGCGCAACCATGTCTCAGCTTCTTCAAATTTCATCTGTTGCAGAAGACAACTTCCAAGATAATAATACGTCTCTGCTTTTATCACGGCGCTTTGAACATGAAGAATAACAATTTTACATAATTTTTCTGCCTTTTCGAAGTTACGTGTGTAATAATAATGGTGACAGAGTTGCGAAGCGATTCTCTCGTGCGCAGGGTGCCACCGACCTTTGTGATTGAGCAGAATATCTAGTAGGTCATCCTGATTGTGTTCAGACACATCAAAGTCAGTCAATGTGTTGTTTTCTAAATGCTCTGCGTAGTGCTGCAAAACTGGGTCATTTAACCGTTCTGCCAGAACGCGCAGAATATCAGGTAGTGGGAGTTGCCGCCCGCTTTCAATAAGGCTGATCATGGATTGGCTCCCTACTCCATTTGCAAGATCGTTTTGTGATAAGTTGTATTTTTTGCGCTTTTCTCTAACACGGTGGCCAATAACCAGAGAGAGCAGCTCACGTTCAGCGCCTGTCATTTAGGAAAGCCCCCTAACTTCATGGTCCAGAAAGGATGTAGTAAAGATGAAAAAACGTCACTTGATTTTCGGAGCCATCTGGATAACTGCTGCTATACTCCTGGCGATTGGAGTTATGCCAGATTCAACACCGCCGTATCCAATGTCTCCAATGTAAATTTCAAAATTATATCGAGAAGCCACGAGCCGAGTGCTCGTGGTTTTTTATATACATTATACATTCGTGGACAACGAATATTTTATAGTGAAAGAATTGGTCATCATTCTATTTATATATCATAAAATAACGATCTCAAATTCAGAACCGTTCGACAAATGCGGCGATCTGGACTTGATTGCATAAAGTTGCCCTCCATTTCCATATGTATCCCTCGTCTGCTATGATATTGGCGACTACACAGTACAGGGACGCCAGGGGTGATATTCAATCGTGTCAGATCAAACAGCGCTTGAAAAATACCAGCAGTGGTGTGAACAGCCTCATCTGCCGGCAGATTTAAAGTCCGATTTGGAAGCCATTCAAGGTGACGAGAAAGCCATCGTTTCACGTTTTGGCACAGATTTAGACTTTGGCACGGGCGGCATGCGCGGTGTCATGGGCGCCGGATTGAACCGGATGAATATATATACGGTTCGACGCGCCAGTTTTGCACTTGCACAGCATGTTCTCGCCAAAGGTGCGGACAAAGCGAAACAAGGCGTGGTCATCGGTTATGACTGTCGCCATAATTCAGATATTTTCGCCCGAATTGCAGGCTGCGCGTTGGCCGCTGCGGGCGTGAAAGCGTATGTCTCGCCATTGTTGTGTCCAACGCCAGAATTGTCGTGGTGTGTGCGATACCTGCATGCTGCAGGAGGGATTATGATCACGGCAAGCCATAATCCGCCAGCGTACAACGGTTATAAGGTGTACAACCAGCATGGTGGACAAGTGCTTGAGGATGATGCGCACGATATCCACAGTCATATGTTGGCCATCAGCGATGTGTTTTCCGTTCCCACCGTGACCGTAGAAGAGGCGACTGCAAAGGGGCTTTACGAAACTGTTTCCACGACAGTGCGCGCTGCATATTTGGAAGCGGTGTTAGCGAATGTGAAGGATGGACGTGTTCAGGCGGCGGATCGCGAAAAACTGTATGTGGTGTATACGCCATTGCATGGCACGGGCTTGGTGCCGATTCGTGAAGCGCTTCATGCGGCAGGTTACGAGCATACGCAGGTGGTTCCTTCGCAGGCTGAGCCGGATGGGGATTTCTCCACCGTCAAGAGCCCGAATCCAGAGGAACCAGAGGCACTTGAGCTGGCCATTGCGCAGGCGAAAGCGACAGGCGCGGATCTGGTGATGGGGTCAGATCCGGATGCAGACCGCGTCGGGATTGCTGTTCGCGCTCAAAAAGACGAGTTCCGTCTATTGACGGGCAATCAAGTGGGCGCGCTGTTGGTTGACTACTTTGTCGGCAAACAGGCACAGGGTGAGCCAAGGCGCAATCCGATTGTTTTCAATACCGTTGTCACCTCTGATTTTGGCGCTGCAATTGCCCAGCAGGCAGGTGTCGCCGTGGAAAGTACGCTGACTGGCTTCAAATACATCGGTGATCGGATCACGGCGTATGAAGCATCTGGCGAACACGAATTGCTGGTCGGCTATGAAGAGAGCTACGGGTATTTGGTCTCACCGATTGTGCGCGACAAAGACGCCGTGCAATCATGCTTGGCGATTGCTGAGATGGCGGCTTACCACAAGGCGTCTGGACGAACGCTGGTGGACAGGCTTGAGGAATTGTATCAACAGTACGGCTATTACGGAGAAAAACTGGTGAGCGTTGCGTTGAGTGGGGAGGATGGCCCAGCGCGCATGCAGCAGGCGCTGGAGAGTTTGCGCAAAGAGCCGCTGACCGTCAGTGGATTTCATTTGGCGTACACGGAAGATTACTTGACCCGGGAACGCCATTTTGTCGATAAGACAAAACCGGATGAGGCGCTGACATTGCCTAAGTCAGATGTGCAGAAGTTCGTTTACCAAGGCGGACATTGGGTCGCCATTCGGCCATCCGGCACAGAACCGAAAATGAAAGTGTATGTCGCGGTGCGGGGAAAGAGTCACGATGAATGCGACGCATTGCTCAAGCGCCTAGAGGATGGCTTGGCGTCGCGTGTTCACGTGTAAAATGGCTTTTGCAAAGGTCCTTCTTGTTTGATGGGAGGGCCTTTGTGGTCGTTTTCAGGCGGGCTCGCGCCAAGCTCTCTCTTCTTGGGGGATTTTATATGAAGGCACCCTTTAAACGCAAGGGTGCCTTTTTACATGTGCTGTCACGGTGTATGCGTGGTGGTTTTTGGCCTTGTCGTGTCGTCTAGATGTTTCACGTCTTCTCATTCTGGCCACACTGCCATTAAGGTACAGGATTTGGCGTATGCGCAAATGGGAGGGACGGGCCGTGAATCAGTCACAGGATAGAGGTTTCCATCTTTCGATCTCGGTGGTTGCCATTTTTGTCACCATGGTCTCTGTGTTATCTATTATTAATCAGTGTGGTCCTGCGATGAGCAAGGTGGAGGAACAGGTAGATGGCGTCTGGCGTTCGCTTGCGTCCCACGCCACCCACTTGTCTGGCATCGCCCGATCCGTCGTCCACGACGGCAGCCGCGTTCCAGCAACACTTGCAGCCGCGATGCCACATAAGGTGGTGTCGGCATCTGGCAATAAGGCGCTCGCGAATATCCATGTGGTGGCTGTAGGCAGTGATACTACGGCAAAACAAGTCCAGCACGTCGAGCAGTTGATCCAGCGCGTTGGCGTGCTTTCCATCGTTTCGCACACAGTCGGCATGTCTTTGCAAAAGCCGGTGACCATCGAGATCGCCGATGATGAAAGCGATTATCAGGCTGCATTGCAAAAACTGGCGATGACCAAGCAAAGCGCGGCGAATTTGGCAGAAGACACAGGTGGGTTTACGCAGAACAGCACCATCGTCATCCCCATGAATCAGAATCAAAGCGAGGGGGACTTGGCAAATACACTCACGCATGAAATGACTCATGTTGTTTTCAATCAGAATATCGGTACATTGCCAAGTTGGCTCAATGAGGGAATTGCCGTGTTTGATGGCATGCAAGGGCAAAAGCAGGTTGAAAGCGCGGTGACCTTCGCGGGGGACGAACGGCAATTGGCCGAGACGATCCTCGATGTCGCCCAAAAACATCAATTACAGCCCTTGTTTGCCGACGAACAGGTGATTTTAGACGGAAAGACCAGTTATGATTACGAATTGCAGGACTGGCTGGCTGTCAGTGATTTGGTGTCACAGCATGGCTTGACGGCCATTCAGGATGATTTGCAGATGATGCAGCAGCATGTGAATGAATCGACTGCGTTTATACGCGCATTTGGCCAGCCGGAATCGACGTTTAACGCATCACTGACTGCTTTGCTGAACAAGGCGTCTACAACCAAAAATCAAGGTGTGCAATTGCAATGCAACGTGACGCAAGATTTTACTGGTGAGCTTGAAATTTTGCCGCAGGGCACGACAAACTGGCAGGGACTTGATGTGTCCGACGGCCAGTACAGCATCGATGTGCAAGCGGATGGAAAACTGTCTGGTCAATTCAAGACATTGCCAGTCGTGAAGGATAACAATGGGGCGGATGCCCGTACACTTTACATCTCCTTGTTGCCGAAGCAACCTGAGACTTACCAGGGGAAAAAGGTCATCAACAGCGGCTTTGCATTTGATGTGCACGATGGATTGTATGCCTTCGAAAACGCTTGGGTGAGCTTAAAGGATGGGCAAACGATATATACGTCCACACCCAGTCTATTTGGGGTGTCCATCACTGGCGTGCGTGAAGCAGCCACGGGAAATGCCTTGTTGCCGCTGTTTGCGGCGCAAGAAAAAGTGTCGAATTAAGGCGTGAGCTTGTCCAAATTGCGCGTCCTCTGTATGATGAGAAGCATACATTCGGAACTTGGAGGTAGGCATCTTTGTCTACACAGTTGTTGGCGAAAGATAGAGTCGACGTGCTTGGTGTTCGTTTTCACCGGGTCACGATGAATGAAGCGATTGAGAAGATCCTCTACTGGGTGACGGATAAAAATCACCATATGATAGTGACAGCTGGTCCAGAGTTTGTCATGCAATGTCAGGTGAATCCAAAATTGTGTCAATTGGTGAACTCTGCTGATTTGGTGACAGCTGATGGCATCGGGGTCGTTTGGGCAGCCGCCCGCAATGGGCGTCCCGTGCCAGAAAGGCTCACTGGCGTGGAATTGGTGTTGGCTGTGCTGGCAGAAGCGCAACAGCGGCGGCAGGAACTGCGCGTATTTCTGTTGGGTGCGACAGAAGTGTCGCTGCAGGCCTGCATGAAACAACTGCGAGGGGACTTTCCCGAGTTGACCTTTGCTGGGCGCAATGGGTATTTCAATGAGGCGCAGTTGGACGAAGTGCTGGCAGAGGTACAAGCATTTCAACCCGATCTCTTTTTAGTGGGTATGGGACAGCCGCGTCAGGAGATGTTTATTCAGACCGTATTGGGGCGTCTGTCCCCCTGTGTCGCCGTTGGTATTGGCGGTTCTATTGATGTTTGGGGAGGAACTGTTCCCCGGGCGCCGCGCATTTTCCAACGGATGAATGTGGAGTGGTTGTACCGGCTCGTTTCGCAACCGAGTCGTTGGCGGCGACAGTTGGCATTGCCCCGTTTTGCCATGCAGGTGATGAGACAAAAAACGGCAGGTATAGAAGGACAGAGCGATTAAATCCTCGTTGGCCAGAGGATATCACACGGTTTGGCGCATGCTTTCTGTCGAAATCTGTTGACTGATATTTACCTTTATACTACGATAGCTTTGTTTTTCATTCGGACGAGCCCTAGTTGGGCTTGACGCTGAGGAGGTACAAGATTGGGTCAAAGACATTTGTTTACATCGGAATCGGTGACCGAAGGACACCCAGACAAAATTTGCGATCAGATCTCGGATTCGGTGCTAGACGAGATTTTAACATACGATCCCAATGCGCGCGTCGCATGTGAAACGAGCGTAACGACAGGCTTGGTGCTTGTTGCAGGTGAAATCTCGACATCCTGTTACGTCGACATTCCCAAAATTGTCCGCAAGACGATTGCGGAGATTGGCTATACGCGCGCCAAGTATGGTTTTGATTCAGAGACGTGCGCGGTCATCACGTCGATTGACGAGCAATCCGCGGATATTGCACAAGGGGTCAACCAAGCACTTGAAGTGCGTGGTCAATTGGCGGATCAAGCGATTGAGGAAATTGGCGCTGGCGACCAGGGTTTGATGTTTGGGTTTGCCTGCGATGAAACCCCAGAGTTGATGCCCTTGCCAATTTCGCTTGCTCATCAGTTGTCGCGTCGCTTGAGCCAGGTCCGCAAGGATGGCACATTGGCCTATCTGCGCCCGGATGGGAAAACGCAGGTGACGGTGGAATACGATGGAGATCAACCAGTGCGTGTGGATACTATTGTCATTTCGACGCAGCATGACGAACAGGTTGATTTGGAAACGGTTGAACGGGATTTGAAAGAGCATGTGATTGGGCCGATTGTGGACACGGCGCTGCTCGATGAGAAAACCAAGTACTTGATTAACCCGACGGGGCGCTTTGTCATTGGCGGACCACAAGGGGATGCAGGTTTGACGGGGCGCAAAATCATCGTTGACACATATGGTGGTTATGCGCGTCACGGCGGCGGTGCATTCTCTGGCAAGGATCCGACAAAAGTAGATAGAAGCGGTGCGTATGCGGCGCGCTATGTCGCGAAAAACATCGTCGCTGCCGGGCTCGCGCGCAAGTGTGAAGTGCAGGTTGCGTACGCGATTGGCGTGGCGCGTCCCGTTTCTATTGCCGTGGATACGTTTGGCACTGGGAAAATTGCGGATGAACAGATTGTGGAGATTGTGCGTGAGGTCTTTGACTTGCGCCCGGCAGCCATCATCCGCGATTTGGACCTACGTCGCCCAATTTATCGCAAAACTGCGGCGTATGGACATTTTGGCCGCAATGATGTCGCACTGCCGTGGGAACAAACCGACAAAGTGGAGTTACTGCAAGATCTTGCAGCAAAATAAGGGTAAATCCATCGCGTAATGATGAGGTTTTCATTGAATCAAATAAATGTGCAAAAAGAAATGTGGGGGACGGACATACCCTCAAAGGTGTGTCACGAAGAATATGTCATCACCCTTACCCCATGTTTTGGCGCCAGCGCACTTGTGCAGCTGGCGCTCTTTTTTTGCGCATCAAACGGCGTGATTTCCTGTTATGCTAGGGATGTACAAAAAAAGGGGGCGGGGTGATGTCGTCAGAGGAGCGCTTAAAACTTGCGATTGCCGAAGACAATGATGAGTTTCGGCATACACTGCGAGACATCATTTCCTATGAACCAGATATGCAGGTGGTTGCACTTTGGCGCAGCGGGCACGAGGTGCTGGCGGAAATTGACGCTGTTCAACCGGATATTCTGTTACTTGATATCTCCATGCCTTTTATGGATGGCGTTGCGACAGTGCGGCATTTGACAGAGCGTGGATGTCCGACCAAAGTCATTATGTTGACGATGCATGATGATGAAGAGATCGTCTTGGAGAGCTTGCGCAATGGTGCGGCAAGTTACCTCGTCAAAGACGGTTCAGTCGAGCAAATTATTCTCGCGATACGAGAAGTGTCCAAAGGGCGGGGATTGGTCCATCCGCAAGTGACGCAGATTCTCCTTCATGCGCTGAGCCGTCAGACGAAGTTGAATGACAGCTGGAAAGATGTGCTGACTGCCCGCGAGTATGACGTTTTGAAGCAATTGACGCAAGGAAAGAGCAATGAACAAATTGCCGAGGCGCTACACATCACAGTCAAGACGGTGAAGAATCACGTGTCTCATATTTTAGCGAAGATGGGCGTGGCGGATCGATCACAAGCGGTTTTGTATGCTGTGCGTCGGCGATGGGTTTTATTGTGAAAAGCGGTTTTGAGTCTCTTTACGGCGTATGAAACCGTATTTCCATTGTCTGTGGCCACGTATCCGAAATTCCCCGGCGCACATATGATGCGTCAGGGGGTGAGTGGCGTGTGGACACAATTATTCCTTGCACTTGCGCTATATGGGGCAATCACGCTGGTCTGGCAGTGGACGGCGTGGTCGAGCCGACGTCGTGCGCCAGCGCGCGTGATGCATTTTGTCATTGTCACAGAAAATGCGGAACGTGATATTGAGGGTGTATTGCGGCATCTGCTGCAGAAGTGTCGCCGCCTTGAATACGCGTCGCAGATCTCGATTATTGATGCCAATTCGCAGGATCTCACCGTTCCAATTATCGAACGCTTGGCAAAGGATCATTTGAACTTGGCTTTGTTCAACGTATCTTCGTATATGGAGGCAACGGAAATGGCGCAGGCCATTCAAAGTGCGGATGACCAGTTGTGCGCCATTTATGAAGTTCGTTCTCGTGGAGATGTGAAAAAATTCTCTCGTCATTTGATCTGATGAATTTTCACATGTCCCTCTGTGGTGGGACGAAGGCGCATCTCTCTTGAAAGCGCTCATATGAAAGCGATTGAACAACACCCGTCGCTCATACGAACGGCGGGGGCGCATCTATACTTGCAACAGCCTGTTGTTCCATCAGGCGGCAGTAGTGCAGCACTTTATCCGTGCGGTTGATGGCGCCGTACCACAGAACCAGTTGGGCACACGCTTTCGTCTGAATGGCCAGATCCGCATTGTCCGGGAACGATTCGACAAGCTGTTCAAGCATCGCTATTGCGTTTTCATGCGCGCCTTGACTTGCTTGAATTTGCGCGTCTACCACATCCATACGCAGATAGATGTTTTGCAAGTCTTTGTCTGGGCTGGTTTGCTGCGGGTTCAAGTGCAGCACCTGTCTGGTGTGCATCAGCCGCGCATGCGCCTTGTCCATTTGGCCAGTGTCCACAAGCCGTTCGATTTGACCACATTCTGTCGCCAGAAACATATCCGGATAAATGGTGCTCGTGGCGAGTGCTGCTTGTTCCCATGGATCTGACACAGCTTCTGCGCCAGCTTCACCCAAACGGGTTTGCGTCACAATGACCTGTTCCACCAAGCGCGCGAATGACAGCAATGTGTTTGCCCGCTCAGCTAGCATTTTTGCTTTCGCCGCGTCGATGTTTACACATTCCATTGCGTCCTGAATGAGTTTGTCACTGATTGCCCGAAAGTCGGGCGTTTCCAAAGTCAGCGCCCGCGCTTGTTGAAGATAGGGGCGGTCAGTGATGCGCTGCGTTGGATCTTGGCAAGTGATTTTATCCAGTTGGAGCAACACGTCTGTCAGAATCACGGTCAAATCAATGGAAGATAGTCCGTCGCTGTGATTGATTTGCTGTCCTACATCAACTGCCCGCACCCACTCGTGTAGTGCTCCTTGGACATTTTGGCGGGCGTATTCCACATAGCCCGACTCCCGACATACATGCAACAACAAACGGGTGTCCTGTGTGCGATAGGCAATTTCGCGCAAATGCTCCAGCTTGGCGATTGCCTCTTCATAGCGGCCCAGCTTGCGATAGGTCTGCGCGGTGGTCAGCACATATTCTTGATGGCTCAGCCCTTGAGCAGGCGTCTGTTCGATTTTCTCCAATTGCGCCAACGCATCTGCTACATTGCCGACTTTTGCTTGGTATGTCGCAATACTCAATTGAGCGGAAAACAGAAACTGGTCGTCCATTTCATTCATGAAGTATTCGACAGGCATCCCCAGGCGATTGGCAATCTCGGTCAAGAGCGGGTAGGAAGGTTTGGTGCGGTCCGATTCAATTTGGCTGATCATACTTGATGTCACCAAGTCCCCGCCGAGATCCGCTTGGGTCAACCCGCGTTTCATCCGAATATCTCGAATTTTCTCTCCAATCGTCATGGGGCCCACCCAAATCACCAACTTCACGGAATTTGCTAGCTACATGTTTACATATCGTCAGCCTTTTGACAAGACTCTATATAAGTGGTCCTGTGTGGTATTTTCATACACTTGCTTTGCGCGAGAAAAACCGTCGAGCAAACATTGCACATGCAGTCTATGCTGCAAGAGGATTCACAAAATGAGACTGGAAGCGAACGGTGAGAGGAACTAGAATACACTTATATTCATGCGCGTGGTGCTTCGCGCGTATGTAGGAATCATGGAGGGACGCGCATACGTGTCAAAGGTTTTGGTTGTAGATGACGAAGAATCAATCCGCACATTGGTAGAATACAATTTCAAACGCGCGGGATTTGAGGTGGAAAGCGTCGGAGACGGCAAATCCGCTTATGATCTCCTTCGCAGACAGGGTGACGCTTTTGATTTGGTCATTCTGGATTTGATGCTGCCTGCAATGGACGGCATGGAGGTATGTCGGCGTCTGCGTCAGGAACAAGTCGTCATCCCCATTATTGTTCTGACGGCGCGCGATGATGAAGTCGACACAGTGCTTGGTCTTGAGTTGGGCGCGGACGACTATGTCACCAAACCGTTTAGCCCGCGAGAGTTGGTGGCCAGAGCGCGAGCCGTGTTGCGGCGCAGCGAGAATGTAGAGCACGAGCATAGGGCTGCGCGTCCAGCAAGCAAGATCCTAAAATCCGGTTCGATTGAACTGGACATTGCACGGCACGAAGTGCGCGTTGCGGGGAATTTGTTGGAGTTCACCCCCAAAGAGTTCGATTTGCTTCAATATTTAATGGAAAATAAGGAACATGTGTTGTCGCGGGATCAATTGCTCGACAGGATTTGGGGGTACAGCAGCGCGACGGACACGCGGATTGTCGATGTACATGTGTCTCATTTGCGCGAAAAAATCGAGCGTGATTCACGCAATCCCAACTATATTCGAACGGTGCGCGGTGTGGGCTACAAGTTCACCGAAGGAGCAGAGTCTTCATGATGTGGTTTTTGTGCGGCTTGTTGCTGGGATTGCTCGTCATGTCAACAGTCTTGGTGATTCGCGTCCGCGTTCAGAAAACAGTTCGACATCAGCTTCTCCATTCGATGCAGGCTGTAAGCTCCGGGAAATACGATACGCGTATGTACGCGGAGCCCAATCATCGGTCGCAGTGGGCTGTGTGTCAACAGTTTAATGAAATGGCGGAGCACGTTGAACATGCGTTTGACGACATGGCGCAGGAACGCGATGTGCTGCGTCACGTGATGCAAAACATGACGACGGGCGTCGTCTACTTGAAAAGCGACGGTCATGTGCAAATGGCCAACCAGACAGCCGAACGACTGTTTCGGCGCCCATCGGAACAATGGCAGGAGCGGGATCATTGGACGGTATTTCACAATTACAGTTTGGGTACCGCGATAGATCACGCATTGCTGTTTGGCGCTGAATGGACAGATGAATTACTCATTCGAGAAGGTTTGACCGTGAACATTCGTCTGGTTCCCATCGCCATTAACTCGCGGACAAACAATCGCAGTGAACATGTGCACGATGTGCTGATGTTGGTCAATGATGTGTCAGAGTGGCGGCGTCTCGAACGAATGCGCAGCGAGTTTGTGGCAAATGTGTCGCACGAACTGAAAACGCCGATTGCCGCCATCCGCGGTTTTGCCGAAACGCTGCTCGACGGCGATGTCGACGAGGCCGCTCGCACGCAGTTCTTAGGCACCATCTACGAGGAATCATTGCGCATGGGCAATCTGGTTTCCGATTTGCTCGAACTGTCCAAGCTAGAGGCGACCGACAGCCATGTAGAGCCGGTTTCGGTCGATCTCGCCGGTGTTGTGGCCAAGGCGCTTGAGCGCATCCAACGCGTGGCGCACGACAAAGGCATCGCTGTCGTGCTGGAAGATGTGACGGACGTCAAGGTCTGGGCGGATTCGGACATGTTGCTGCAGGTGTTCTTGAACTTGCTCACGAACGCGATCCACTATTCACCCGCTGGCGGCAAAATCACCGTTACTTGGGATGTGCTCGTCGACCGCGTCAAGGTTCACGTGCGCGACACGGGCATTGGCATTCCAAAGGAGTCGCTGAATCGCGTTTTTGAGCGATTTTATCGCGTTCAGAAGGATAGAAGCCGGGCTTCCGGCGGCACAGGGTTGGGGCTTGCTATCGTCAAACATATCGTCACTGCGCTTGGCGGTGAAGTCGGTGTCGAGAGTGGTGAGGGCGAGGGCAGTGATTTCTGGTTTACGTTATCCCGGTTGGATATCCATCTGCCGCACAAGTGGCATTCGTAAGGGAGTGGCGCAGATGCGCTATCAGATGACCGCGAAGTTTTGGTGGCGACAACAGGCAAACCAGCTTCTGAACTGGATATTTCCGGGCGAGGATGCGCTGTGTGTCGTCTGTGGCCGACCGTCTGAACTGGGGAAATCGGGAAACAACATTGCAGATGGCCAGCATGGCGCGAGCGATTTGGGCATGTGCCCGTTTTGCCAGCAGGAAGCGGCTAGCTGTACAGTAAACGCGGCAGTCCAGAACGTGCGTTTAGATCACAGGAGAGGCTTCGTGGCCGTCCACAGCTGTGTTTCATATGAACAGTTTCTTCGTACACTGATTCGCGCATGGAAGTACGACGGACTGATCCAGTTGACTGAGTGGTTTGGCCAAATCATGCTGTCTGCTCTTCCACAGGCGCTCATCGCGCGATGTGATTTGATAGTGCCAGTCCCAGCGACACGGGATCGCATCCAAAAACGAGGGTACGATCACATTAGATTACTTGCAGCCTGCTTGAGTGACGCTTATGGCTTGCCGCTTATTGATGGCCTTTGCCGTGTGCAAACCGACCAGGGCTTCACGCAGTCGCAGACCGCGAAGTCTGCCCTGGCGCGACGGCGGGGGTTGAAAAACGCATATGTGTTGAATGCACCGCTACAAACCGCCATGTTGCGTCGTAAACGGCTGTTGCTCATCGATGACATTGTGACGACGGGATCGACCATTGCGACATGCGCGCAAGCGCTGTATCAGGCAGGTGCGGCAACGGTAGAAGGCGGTGTCATTGCGCGTGTGATGTGACGGTGGCTTGGATGGAGAAACGCAGTGAACAGCATCAACATTTATTTAGGTAGGGAGGAATGTTTGTGTCCATCGCCAATTGTAAACGGTGTGGCCGAATTTACAATCGCATCAGTCGGGATATATGTCCGGCGTGCATCAAGCAGGAAGATGAGATGTTGATTGAAATTCGCCGTTATTTAAAGCAGCATCCGGAAGCGAGCATTACAGATGTGTCTGAGGGAACCGGTGTCGAGTACACCATTTTGGTTGAGATGATTCGTGACGGTCGTTTGATGATACACAATCATCCAAATTTGAAGTATCCCTGCGAGCGCTGTGGTATGCCGACACAGTCGGGTCGCTTGTGCGCAAAGTGCGCAAAAGAACTTGCGCAGGAACTGAAAGGCGTACGAGCGCAACTCATTGAAAAAAATGGGGACGAAAAGTCGGGCAAAGGGTACTACAGTCGTTGATTCTGCACGATGAGAGATAGAGGTTGATGGGCTTTGAACATGCCTTACGAAGCATATCAAACATGGGGACGGCAACAGACAAATGAGCGAATTGAAGCCCACCTGCCGTTGGTCTACAATTTATCCTCCAGTTTGGTATCGCGCGCTGTGCCTGTTGGCTTGGAGATGGGTGATCTCGTGCACATTGGGGTGCTCGCATTGTACACAGCGTCGGAATCGTTCGAGGCGGAGCGCGGCGTGGCCTTTGGCGCCTATGCCAAGCCGTTTGTGCGCGGCGCGATGCTTGACGAGATCGCCCGGTGCAAAAATGAATCCCGCTCGACGCGCGACAAGTACCGAAAGGTTCGCGAGGCTCAGGATAAACTGGCACAGCGGATGATGCGTGAACCGACGATAGATGAATTGGCAAATGAACTTGGCATCAGCTGTGAGACACTGTCGGCGTGGATGTATGACATCGGTTTGCGTGAGTCAGCTTCGCTCGATGAACTGGCGGTCACGCGTGAACTTCAGCCGCCGGATGAGGGGATTGCCAGTCAGCCGGAGTTGCACTTTCTGGGGCTAGAGTCAAAAGGACGCTTGGTAGAGGTGTTGGCACGTCTGCCGTTGCAAGAGCAGCAGTTGCTCTATTTGTACTATCAGGAAGAGTTGACGCTGAAAGAGATTGGTTACGTGCTTGAGCGAAGCGAGTCGCAAATATCGAGATGGCACAAAAAAGTGCTTGCGAAGTTGAAACAGTTCCTGGCAGAAGACGAATCGGTTTGAGGTGTCGCACAGGCAGAACTGCAGAATGCTTGTCAGACGAGATGGTACGTTCGGCGCGACGAGTCATCGGGTCAGGTAGATGCGAATGACATTTCGAAATGAACATGCAAGTTGAGCGGGATTATTCCGATGTACTGATATAGACCATTGAAACGGTGGTGAGACATGTGAATGTATCTGATTCGATTCAATCGCGTGGCAGCTTAAATCCATACCAGCAACGGGCAATGCAGAATGCGCAGAACAATGGCCAGACGAATGTGAAGCCAACTGGTTCGACATCGTCAGCCAACCAGACTCGCTTGGACGCGTTAAAAGCGAAAATGCAATCGGGAGAACCGGTCAATTTGCAGTCGCTTGCGGACAGTATGTTGAAAAAGGGCGCATTTATCGATACACAGGCGTAACGGAGGGGTAACATGAAAGACGCACAGCGCCTTCTTGACGTATTGAAAGAGACGTTGCGGCATCAGGAGCAGGTTTGCCAGTGCATGCAGGAGCACAAGCGGTTGCTCATCGAAGGCAAGGACATGGCTGTACCTTCGATGCTTGAGGCCATTGAGCAACACAGTTCGGCAGTCATCCAACTCGAACATACGCGGCAGGAGATTGTGGGAAAAATCGCGTTGGATGCGGGCGTAGAAGCGCAAACGCTGACCGCAGATACATTGCTTCGGCTTCCTGCCCTTCTTTCTGTACGTGAAGAACTTCAGAAAATCACGGCGCAGCTTCGCGGCGTATTACAGGATATCGTGCAGCTTCGCGATGAGATTCAGGCGCTGGCTCAACATGCGAAGGCGTACTCGGAAATGTTTCTTGCGGCTTTGCAACAATCTATTTCTAAGTCGAATTCATATGGTGTCTTACCTGCTTTGGGCAGCCGCTTTATCAGTGTGCTGACATAATCAAGCGCGATTTGTGTGCACCAGCTTCACGCATCGTGTCGGACAAACTGGATGAAGGAGGAACAATCGGTGTTAGGAACTTTTCTAGGATTGGAGACATCGCTCAGCGGCCTACAAGCGGCGCAGGCGGGTATGGATGTTGTTTCGCAAAATATCGACAATTCCAGTACTCCAGGTTATTCGCGAGAGCAAGTGGACTTTACGGAATCGCCGGCATTGTCCACGCTTGGAATGCAAGTCGGGCAGGGTGTGGATGCCCAGCAGATCACGCGTTTGCGCGACACTTTTCTCGATACACAGTATCGCCAGCAAAATGCGTCGCTTGGGCAAGCGAATGTGGATCAGACGACATTGAATCAAGTGTCCAGCATCATCAACGAACCATCGGATACGGGGATTTCGAACGCGATGGAACAGTTTTGGGAGGCGTGGGATTCGCTCACCAGCAATCCGAACGAATTGAGCGCCCAAACATCTGTTGTCGACGCGGGGCAAACTTTGACAGATGTGATGAATCAAACGGCGAATCAATTGAGTGATTTGCAAAAGGATCTCGGTTCTTCCCTCTCTGACACAACCACGCAAGTCAATAGTCTCATCGGTCAAGTTGCCCAATTGGGAGATCAGATTCAGAACGCAGAGCAGACGGGCCAAGAACCAAATAATTTGTTAGATCAGCGAGACGAATTGTTAGATCAACTTTCGCAACTGACCAATATTTCGACGACTGATACAAGCGTGCAGACGGGCAGTAATGCCTATGACCAGTTTTCCCTCTCCATTGGCGGGGTCACCGTTATTGATGGAAGTAAGCCGGATGGGCAAAAACAGGTGGGCCAGCTTTCGTTTGACGCGACGGACAGCTCTGTGAGCGTGACTGGCGAAGACAACAAAGGGAATACGGTGACCCAGCCTTTGTCGGGGCAAAGCGGCGAGATCCAAGGGTATCAGGATTCCTTGACAGATGTGCAAAGTTACAGCACTGATTTAAATTCCCTTGCAAACAATTTGGCGACTGGGACGATGACCGTTACACTGCCAAGTGATTGGCAGGTGCCGGATCCGTTGCCAAGCGGCGTGAATTATCCGGAAGTCGTGAGCAACGGAAAGACAGAATCGCTTTCAGATTTCATCAATGACCCCAACTCCGGGGTTACTTCTGCCAACGGGCAATACACCATTCCAACTGGTACACAGATTCAGGTGCAGGGACTGAATGGACTGATGGAGATGGGCTACGCTTCGTCCGGTCAGGGTGTGCCGTTTTTTAAGACATCAGACGGCAGTTCGACGTTTACAGCGAACAACATCAGCGTGGGCGCCACGGCGCAGACGCTGGCTGCAGCGACGACGTATGACCCAAGCACCAATGAGGCGGTGTCAGGCGATGGCACATTGGCCTCACTGGCCAGCAGTATGAAAGACGATTCCATGCAATTTACGGATCCGACACTTGCAAGCAGTCAGGAATATACCGGTGGTCAAAACGCTGTAGACGCGCAAACGGCGCTGATGGTGGATTCCGTGCCAGCGGATGGCAGTCAGATGGAGATCAATGGACAGACCATCGCGTTTTACAACAGCGCGAACGGCAGCAGTGCGCCAACCGGTGCTGGGGTCACTGCCATCGATACGAGCGGCAAAAACCTCGCCCAAGTGGCCAGCGCGATCGCCGGTGTGATAACGGGGAATTCGTCAGCATTTGGCGCAACCGCGAGCGCGACAGGGACGACGGTCAATCTGTCTTCCGGTTCTACGCTTCCGTCGGTGGATTTGACAAACGTACAAAACATCACACAAGGCGCAACCACGGCCAGTCAGAGCGCCACGCCTGCACAGGTGGTGTTGGCCATTAACGAAGTGCCGCAAGATGGCAGCACAATGGAAGTTGGTGGGCAGACCATCGCGTTTTACAACAGTGCGGACGGTAGCAGCGCGCCAACCGGCGCTGGCATTACGGCGATTGATACAAACGGCAAAAACACGTCACAGGTGGCCAGCTCGATTGCCAGCGCCATTGGGGGAAATGCATCTGCCAGCGCGACGGGCAATACGGTGACCATTTCATCCACGGCCACGGGTTCGAACGCGACACTCGACGTAAATACGGACGGGCTGACAGGCCAAACGTCCAGTACACTAGACGATTATTTGACCTCTGTCGTCGGGGAACTCGGTTTGCAGGGGCAACAGGCGAATAACGCAGTGACGACACAGCAGGGGCTTGTCACACAGTTGGAGAATCAGCGACAAAGTGTTTCCGGCGTCTCCATTGATGAGGAGATGACGAATATGATCAGCTACCAGCAGGCGTACAACGCGTCCGCCGAGGTCATTCAAACCATCAATCAGATGTTAAGTACGCTGATGAGTTCCGTCAACGGATAAGTGGAAAGGAGGCTGTTTCACCGTGCGTGTGACACAAGGGATGCTCAGCAACCAGGTGCTCTATGATATTGAAAACAATTATCAACAGTTGAGTCAGCTTCAGAATGAGGCGTCGACAGGCAATAAAATCAATCAACCTTCGGATGATCCAATTGGCGTCCAGTTCGTTATGCAATATGACAGTGAGACAGCCTATTACCAGCAGTACCAGCAGAATGCGTCACAGGCAAATTCGGCGTTGAACTACGCGCAAAGTGCCATGAGTGAGGCGCAAACGGTGGTATCGCAGGCGCGCGATTTGGCCGTGGAGGCCTCGTCTGGCACGGAGACACCAACTGATTTAAAGGCACTCGGCACCGAAGTCGGCCAGCTTTACAATCAACTCGTGACCGTTGGCAATACGCAATATAACAATCAATATATTTTTAATGGACAGTCGGTTGATACCGCACCTTACTCTGACGCGGATGCGGCTTCGACGACCACTGCTTCTGGGAACGTAGTATATGACCTAGGTGATGGCGTATCCCTGCCTGTGAACACATCAGGTAACGACTTTTTCGGTCAAGCCGTCACCACGAATCCACCGACGGACTCAGATCAATCGGACAACGCGTTTTACCTGCTTAGCCAGTTGCAAACAGCATTGAATAACGGGGATAGTCAGCAAGCTGGTGATTTGCTCAACGGTTTTGATTCACGGCTGGATAAAATGAGCGATGCGCAGGCAGATGTCGGTGCGCGGTCGGATCGAGCGCAGATGATGGAGAATCGGATGAGCGACCTGTCGCAAAATGTCACCACGTTGCTGGCCAACACCCAAGGCGCGGATATGGCGCAGGTGCTGACACAGTTGAGCAGCGCCATGGCTGTGCAGCAAGCCAGTCTCGAAGTCGGCGCGCAGGCGTTGGTGCCGACACTTGTCGACTTTTTGAAATCGTAAGTCGAAATTTGTAGCAAATACATGCAAGTTTTTTCTTCTTCTTCCGATGTACTTCAATGAGCGGCTGAAATTGGACCGTAGATTTGAATTCGAGTAAGGGGAGAAGACAAATGTCAGGTATGATCATTGGCCATAACCTAGGCGCAATGGACGCATTGTCTGCGTTGAATTCCAACTCCAACGCGTTGAACAGCGCGTTGCAACAACTTTCGACCGGCAAGAAAATCAACAGTGCTGCAGACGACGCATCTGGTTACGCCATTTCGCAAGAGATGCAATCGCAAATCAATGGGTTGAACCAAGCTTCTTCGAACGCACAGGACGGCATTTCGTTGATTCAGACGGCTTCTGGCGCGTTGAACGAGACGAACGGCATTTTGCAACAAATGCGTCAATTGGCGGTACAAGCTTCCAACGACACGAATACATCGACAGACCGCACCAACATCCAACAAGAAATGAACCAGTTGACGGATGAAGTCAATCGCATTGCGGGTACGACACAGTTTAATACGCAGAATATCTTGCAAGGTGGTGGCTCGTCATCATCTGCAACAACAGCTTCGGCGAGCATCACAAGTGCAAGCGGTGCTCTCAATGGTATCTCCAGTTTGGATGTCAGTGGCGCTTCTACGTTGAGTACCGGGAAGTACGAAATTTCCATGAGTACGGCGACGTTAGATACTACTGCGACGGCTTCAACTGCTACTGGTAGTCTAAAAGGCGTTAGTACCACTTTGGATGTAACAGGGCTTCACTTATCGTCTGGTTCGTATACATTGACAATGGATGCTTCAGGGAATGTGTCTTTGATTTCCGGCACTGTTACAATCGGCACGGCTACTGCTACATCTGGTAAAGAACTAACCATTGATGGAATTTCTATGGGGACGATAACATCAGCTGCTGCAGGAACCATGACTTTTACCATCTCTGGTAGTACCGATGAAAAGGCTGTTCTATCAAATGCTTCTGGAACTGCCGTCTCTACTGCTTACTTGAATACTGGTAGCACATTGACCATCGATGGTATTAACACTGGTACGGTTACATCTGCAGCTACCGGGACTTTGAACTTTTCGTTCACGGCCGGATCGAGTGGGACGAGTGGAGCGAGCGGAGATTTTACAGCTCAATTGCAGATCGGCGCAAACCAAGGCCAAAATATGACGATTTCCATTGGCGCTGCTGATGCCGTCTCTTTGGGAATTGCAACGACGGCTAGTGGCACATCCGGATTCACATCGGCTCTGTCAGTTTCTAATGGTCAAGATAACACCAACATTCAGTATGGTCTTGATGTATCGAGTGCAACAGCTGCTGGCAACGCAATCACGGTCCTCAACAATGCGATCGATCAAGTCTCACAGGAACAAGGTCAATTGGGCGCTTACCAAAACCGCCTGACACACACCATCAACAACCTGTCGACTTCTTCGCAAAACCTGACCAGCGCTGAGTCCGGCATCACCGATACGGATATGGCGACGGAAATGGCGCAATACACGCAAGATAACGTACTGCAACAGGCAGCGGTTTCAATGTTGGCGCAGGCCAACCAACAACCGCAGTTGGTACTCAAACTGTTGGGTTGATGATATCGCAATACGCCGGTCGCGCAGGCGGCCGGCTTTTGCCGATTATGAATGAAACACATTTGGATGAAAGGCGGCGAGGAGCATGACCTATATCGGGTCTTTGACTGGCGGCAGCAGTTCAAGCAGTAGTTCATCAAGCTCGGCTTTGCCCAGTGTTTCTGGCGGTATCTCTGGCTTGGCTTCGGGCGTGGATACGGACAGCATTGTCCAAGGTTTGATGGAGTCTGCGCAAGAACCGTTGATTCAATTGTTGCAGCAACGCCAAATTACTCAGTGGAAGCAGGACATTTATCAGCGAGTTGGCAACACGCTGACAGATCTACAGAATGATTTGTCGTCGCTACAACTGCAGTCCACTTTCCTGCAAACCACAGCCACGTCAAGCAACAGTTCCGTCGTGTCAGCCACATCCAATGGCGCCTCAGCGAATGGATCATACAGTGTGACGGTGCAGCAGTTGGCGGCTGGGGCGACAGCTACTTCGTCGCAGAGCTTGTCGACGAACAGCAATTATGCGAATACGCCGATTGGTCAAATATTGGGGGATAGTTCAAGTGATACATCACTTAGTTTCACCCTCAACGGTCAGACATTTAAAGTCAATCCACAGACGGACACCATCAATTCGATTTTGCAAGATATCAATTCCAATCCTGCCGCTGGTGTCACAGGATTTTACGACTCGAATGCTGGCAAGGTGGTTCTTCAGACAGACGGCACGGGCAGCGGGGCCAAAATGCAGGTCAGTTCTGATGACGCAGGTATTTTTACAAATCTGTTTGGCCTTCAGCCCGCGCAGGCAGTCTCCTACTCCTTTACGGGGGATAGTTTGACCAGCAGTGGGACTGTGGACATCAATGGCACCCATTTTCAGTTTACGAACGGCGAATCTTTGGAAGATGTCACATCGCAGATCAATGCCCAAGCAGCCTCGACCGGCGTAGTCGCGAGTTACGACAGTTCGACAAACAAGCTGACATTGAATCCGGCCACGACCAGTCAGACACTGAACTTTGCCAGCACGCCGGCAGCTGGTTCCAGTTTGGATATAGATGGCACTGAGGTTCAGTTTTACGACAGTTCCAAAGAAAGTGCGCCTACAGACCAAAATGGCATCGCCATCGACGTCAATGGCGAGAGCGCGTCGGACATCGCTTCTGCAGTGGCAAACGCCATTTCTGCAAACGGAACATTGAGTGGCACACTGTCAGCTGCGGCTTCCGGCAGCAGTTTGACCTTGACTGCATTGGCGACAGGAGCGGGCAGCGACTTTACCACTTCAGTACCGTCCGCCGTCACCTTAGGATCGCAAACGCTCGGCACAGATTCCACGCCGACGACGCAAACGGCGACCTTTTCAGGCGTGCCAGCAGCTGGCGACGAATTGAGCGTAGACGGCCAAACCTTCGAATTTTACGACAGTTCAACTGGCAATGCGCCAACTGGCACTGGTGTGACGGCGATTGATACGCACGGCTTGGACGCAAATGGGGTGGCCAGTGCGGTTGCTTCGAAGCTACCGAATGGTGTGAAAGGGAGCGCCAGCGATGGCACCTTGACGCTGACGGCCAGTTCAAATGGCGCTACGTCATTGGGCGTCAGTTATACGCCAAATGCGGCCATCACAGGTGTGGGCACGACCGACGAGTCGGATGCGACGGGACTTTACTCCGGCATCAGCGTGTCTGATCCGTTGAATTACGGCGGCCAGACAGTTTTGGGGCAAGCATACGATGCTTCTGGCGATCCTGTGACAGATTCCGCCGATGTGGCAAAAAACGCTTATTACACAGTGAACGGATACAGCACGTCCAGTCAGTCGAACCAAACGGATTACAATGGAACAACGCTATCTCTCAATGCGGTGACCAGCAGTCCAGTCAATATCTCTGTGGCGCCGGATGTGGATTCAATCGTCCAGACCATCACCAATTTTGTTCAGCAGTACAATGAGACGCTGCAGTACATCCAAGGACAGTACAGCACACAGCCCAACAACTCCTACTTGCCGCTCACCGCTGCCCAGGCGGCGCAGATGACAGATACACAGGTGACGGAGTGGAACCAGAAGGCGCAGAGCGGTTTGCTCGGCAATGACACGCTGTTGGGTGGGATCATGTCAAGCATGGAAACCGCCACGACTTCTATGGTATCTGGACAGCCGACATCCGAAGTCAATGGCCAGGCCACGCAGATGAATTCGTTGTATTCCATCGGCATTTCGCCGATAGATCCCTATAATGGGCTGAGCAGTGGCGCGACTGCGCCAGGCGTGACGACGACAGGATACAGCACATATGGTCTTCTGCAGATAAATACAGACCAGTTAACAGCAGCGATTGAAGCGAATCCGACAGCCGTTATGGATCTGTTTACGGCATCTGGTTCAAGTAGTGGTTCAAGCGGCAGTTCGACGAATGCGTCAAGCAGTGACACGGGCATTGCCAAGCAACTTTACGAGGCCGTGAGCAGCAGCATTACGCAGATTCAACAGCAGGCGGGCACAGGCGACACCTATGACCCAACTGGACCGGATGCGAGTAGCTCGTCTAGCAGTAGCAGCACAGACGACAGCAGTTTGCTCGCGTACACGCTGATAGATCCGAATGCCGACTTATCCACACTGTTTAGCACGGATGACATGGATACTAGCTTTATCGGAGAAGAGATCTCTGTCATGGATTCACAGGCCACAGATATGGACAGTCAACTCCAATCCTTGCAGACGCGTTACCAGAATGAGTTTTCCAATATGGAGTCGGCGATTGAACAAGTGAATTCACAGTCCTCCTACATCGTTTCGATGATGGGCGGATCTAGCAGCAGTTAATCTGGGGTGAGAAATTTGAGTCAACTGATGACAGAACCGTTGAATGTGGCTCAGCAGATGACGGACGTTGGTGAACGACTGTTGACGGCGTTGGCGGATGTACAACTGCCCTATTCGTCGATTGAGCAACTGCTCGAACAAAGAAACGAGCTGTTTCATGCATTCAGGAAAAATGCTCGTTTGTTCGATCCTGCGCGCTTACAAACCAACGATGATTTTCGCTTGGCCGTGCAAAAGATTCTGGATCAGAATGAGCAGATTTGTCTTGGAATCCGGGCCAGGCAACATACGGTGCAGCAGGCGGGGCGGCAAGTCACAGCCGCTGGCAAGTTTGCCACCAACCGGTTTTCCAGCGCACAACAGAGTTCGTCTTTTGATATTCAACTGTAATTGATGGAGGCTGAGATAAGTGGCTTACCCCCAACGTGCATTTATGGCTTATAAATCGACGTCAGTCCAGACAGCAAGCCGTGAGAAATTGGTCATTATGTTGTACGATGGCTGGTTGTCTGCATTGGAACTGGCGAAACAAGCGATTGAACAAAAACAGTTGATGGATGCCCATAAACAACTGATGAAAGCGCAGAGTATCGTACATGAATTGAACAATACGCTCGATATGCAATATGAAGTCTCAAAAAACTTGCGTCAACTGTATCAATATTTCCTCAATCAACTGATTCAAGCGAATGTCAATAAGGACATTCGGCCGATTGAGGAACAGTATCCAATCGTCAAAGGGCTACGAGATACCTGGGAAGAGGCCATCAAGCAGCTTGGTGCCGAGAGGTAATTCATGTACTACGCACGCATGTGACCTCCGCTTGCCATACTTTCACTCAACGACATCAATGCAGATTTCTTACACGCCCATTTCGATAAAGGCGGGGAGACGCATATGATGACCGTTCAGTTCACGATAGGTGGCTGTCGACTGCGGCCTGAAGCCATCCATTGGAACAGCACAAGCAGGCAAGTGGATTGATGATGGATGTCCGAATGTGACGGAAGTAGGTAGACATGTCATCTTATCCAAAATGTGTTTCCTGTATATTCAAAATGTAATCGCCATCTTCCCCAATCTTCCGTTATAATTGAGATATGAAGGAGGGGTTGTCATATGAAAATTAACGTTCATGGCGACAACATTGCCGTCACAACTGCATTGCATGATTATGTGGACAAAAAGATTGGTCGACTCACGCGGTATTTTGAAGGCGAAGCGGACAAGGATATCCATGTAACCATGGCAGTGGAGGGTGCACTCCACCGAGTTGAAATGACGATGCACGTACATGGCGTGATTTTTCGCGCTGAAGAGCAGTCTAGTGATATGTATGCCTCCATTGATTTAGTGACTGACAAATTGGAACAACAGGTACAACGGCACAAGGAAAAATTAAACCGGCGTTTCCGGGATAGAGGATTGCGCACGCGCATTAAACAATCCACGCTCAATGGTGAATTCTCCTTGCAGGACATCTATGAGGAGAAAGCGCCGAAGCTGGTTCGAGTCAAGCGGTTTGCGATAAAACCCATGGATATTGAAGAGGCCATGATGCAGATGGATTTGCTTGGGCATGACTTCTACGTATTTACCAATGCGGATACCGAAGAGGTGAATGTCGTCTATCGTCGCCGCAATGGAGACTATGGTCTGATTGAGCCACAAGGCTGATTGATATGCAGAAAACGACAGCGGTGCTTTGCCGCTGTTTCATAGACGAATGACAAATCGGGTATTCGCGAGGTGTTGCGATGCCCGATTTGCCTTGTTTCCGGTTGACGCGGCATCCGGATTCCAGTATACAGATTGTGGACGGATTGACCATTCATTTCTGCCATCTTGTGATATTCTACCTTCCTACGGTACAATCTAATATTAGGACTGTGTGTTCGAACGTAGGGATCGAACAATCGGTAGAATCTTTGCAGCTTTGAGCTGACTTATTAGATGGGGGTGTGACCGTTCGGTGGGACTCCTGAAGCAAGTGTTTAACGCCAACGAACGTGATATTGCGCGATTGCGGCGCAAGATTGATCGAATCAACGGATTAGAGTCACAGTTTGAGCAGATGTCAGATGCCGAGTTACAGGCGATGACACCGGCATATCGCGAGCGATTGAACAATGGGGAGAAGTTGGACGACCTGTTACCCGAGGCGTTTGCCTTGGTTCGCGAGGCTGCGAAGCGCGTGCTGGGACAGCGTCACTATGACGTCCAGTTGATGGGTGGACTGGTGCTTCACGAAGGCCGTGTCGCTGAGATGCGTACCGGTGAAGGGAAGACATTGGTTGCCACTTTACCTTCCTATTTAAATGGTTTGACGGGGCAAGGTGTGCACGTTGTCACGGTCAACGACTATTTGGCGAAACGTGACGCCGAAATCACAGGGCAAGTGCATCGCTTTTTAGGACTGACGGTCGGGTTCAATGGGCACGACATGACACATGAAGAGAAGCGGCAAGCGTACGGGGCAGATATCACGTACGGGACGAACAATGAGTTCGGGTTCGACTATTTGCGCGACAACATGGTGATGTCTGTCGATGACATGGTGCAGCGCAAATTGCACTTCGCTATCGTCGATGAAGTCGACAGCATTTTGATTGATGAAGCGCGTACACCGCTCATCATCTCTGGGCCTGCCGAGAAGTCTGCAGACCTGTATTTTCGCGCCGACTTCTTTGTCCGCCGTTTGAAGCCGGAGGACTATGAGATTGATGAAAAGATGCGCACGGCCAACCTGACGGACAGTGGTGTCCACAAGGCGGAGTCGTTCTTCCATGTCGACAATTTGTTCGATCCCGACAATGTCACGCTGATGCACCACCTGACGCAAGGCTTGAAAGCGCACGGCTTGATGCATCGAGATCAGGACTATGTCGTACTCGATGACGAGATCTGCATCGTCGATGAATTTACTGGACGTTTGATGCAGGGACGGCGCTACAGCGAAGGATTGCACCAGGCGATTGAAGCCAAAGAAGGCGTTCGGGTTCAAAACGAATCGAAGACGTTGGCGACCATCACGCTGCAGAACTTCTTCCGGATGTACAACAAGCTCTCCGGCATGACAGGGACGGCGAAGACGGAAGAAAAAGAGTTTATCGAGATTTATGGCATGGATGTCGTGTGTATCCCGACCAACCGGCCGCTGATTCGCAAAGATATGGGCGATGTCATCTATAAGACAGAGCGCGCCAAATTCCAGGCGGTGGTGAACGAGATTGCCGAACGTCATGCGCATGGGCAACCTGTGCTCGTGGGCACGACATCCATCGACAAATCGGAAATTGTTTCGGAATTGCTCAAGCAAAAGGGTGTCGGACACCAAGTGCTCAATGCGAAACACCATGCGCGCGAGGCGGAAATTGTCTCATTGGCGGGGCAGCCGAACATGGTGACCATCGCCACGAACATGGCTGGGCGCGGCACGGACATCATCCTTGGCGACGGTGTTGCGGACACGGGCGGACTGCACATCATCGGTACAGAACGGCATGAGAGCCGCCGCATCGACAATCAGTTGCGTGGTCGTTCTGGACGTCAGGGAGATCCGGGTTCCTCGCAGTTCTTCCTGTCGCTGGAGGATGAATTGCTGCGGTTGTTTGGCTCGGAAAACATCAAGCGGATGATGGACAGGCTGGGGCTTGAGGAAGATCAGCCGATTGAACACCGGATGTTGACAGGCGCCATGGAGCGCGCGCAGAAGAAGGTCGAAGGGAACAATTACGACATTCGCAAGCACGTCTTGCGCTATGACGATGTCTTGAACAAACAGCGTGAAGTGATTTATCGTCAGCGCCGCCAGATTCTCGAGACGGAGAATCTGCGTGAAATTGTAGAGGGTATGGGAAAAGATCTGATTGAGCACATGCTGGAAGTGTACTGTTCAGAGGAGCAGATTCCGGAGGACTGGGATATTCCGGCGCTCCTCAAATATGCGGAGCATCACTTCTTGTTGCCGGAGCAGGTGGATGAAGATTCGCTGCGGAAGTTGGAGCGCGATGAGTTGCAGGATCGTCTGCTGGAGCTCCTGATTGCGAATTACGATGAGCGTGAGACGGAGATGGGCGATTTCTTGCGCGAATTGGAGCGACTGGTCTTGTTGCGCACGGTGGACTCCAAGTGGATGGATCACATTGATGCGATGGATCAGTTCCGCCAGGGTGTGCACCTACGTTCTTATGGGCAGGCAGATCCGCTTGTGATTTATCAAAAAGAGGGCTTCGAGATGTTTGAAGCGATGATTCACAGCATTGAAGAAGAGGTTGTGCAGTATGTCTTCAAGGCGACGGTGCAGATGACGCCGCAGCCGATTGAGATGCACGACAGCACGGGTGGCTAATCACAGGGTCGGCGTGTGCGCAATACCATATGGAGATTGATGATTTTAGGGAGTGACGGTTGTGGCAGAAACGTTTGGCGAGCTTCGCCAAGAATTGAAGACGATGGCTACTCGGTTAGCGGACTTTAGGAGGTCTCTTTGACGTCGCTGCCAAACAGCAGCGGGTGGAGGCCTTAGAGATTCAGATGACAGCGGCCAATTTCTGGGATGACCAGGACAAGGCGCAAAAGATCATCTCCGAAGTCAATGCGTTAAAATCGGTTGTCGATAAGATGGTGGAGATGGAGCAGAAGCTGGATGATGCGGAAGTCTCCTTGCAATTGGCGCAAGAGGAAAATGACATGGAGCTGTTTGCGGAAGCAAACGAGCTGGCAGCGGCGCTGAAAACGGGATTGGATGGCTTTGAGCTTGAATTGATGCTGTCAGGGGAATATGACGCGAACAATGCGATTCTCGAATTGCATCCGGGCGCGGGCGGCACGGAGTCACAGGATTGGGCGTCCATTCTGCTGCGCATGTACACGCGCTGGGCGGAGGACCACGGCTACAAGGTGGAAGTGCTCGACTACCTGCCGGGAGACGAGGCGGGCGTGAAGAGTGTGACTTTGATGATCAAAGGACACAACGCGTACGGCTATTTGAAGGCGGAGAAGGGTGTGCATCGGTTGGTGCGCATTTCGCCGTTCGATGCGTCGGGACGTCGTCATACGTCCTTTGCTTCCTGTGATGTGATTCCGGAAATCACGGAGGACAATTCCGACATTGAAGTGCGGCCGGAGGAACTGCGGATTGACACGTTCCGTTCCACGGGCGCAGGCGGGCAGCACATCAATACGACGGATTCCGCAGTGCGTATCACGCACTTGGCGACGGGTATCGTCGTCAGTTGCCAAAGCGAACGTTCGCAGATCCAAAACCGCGCTGTGGCGATGAACCTGTTGAAGGCGCGCTTGGCTGAGCGCCGCCGCCAGGAACGCGAGGAGGAGTTGGCGGAATTGCGTGGCGAGCAGAAGGATATCGGCTGGGGCAGCCAGATCCGCTCGTATGTGTTCCACCCCTACTCAATGGTCAAGGATCACCGTACCAACGAAGAGATTGGCAATGTCCATGCCGTTGTCGACGGGCTGTTGGATCCATTCATCAACGCCTACTTGCGCTGGGAACTAGCGCGTCAACAAGCGCGTGAGGCGAGCGCGCACAACGGTGAATCCAGCTAAACACTCGTATAGCAAGACAGCGAGTTCGTTTAGAGGGCAAAACCGCAAGTAACTTAAAGATGGAGTGCAGATTCGCGTGGCGGATCGCACTCCATTTTTTGTCTACCGGGGATGTCCATTTTTACAGGTGATACTGCCTTGGCAATATGTCCAGTTTTTGCGATGTGTTTTCTGTGGATTTATTATTGACAAAACATAAGCGACTATATTATTCTGTATCTCGGGCGTTATTACTTACTAAACGTAATTATATTAATTAAAGAAAGGGTGAACGTCATGAGTATCGGTTTGTTGATAATCCGCTTGGTTGTCGGTTTGACATTTGCGGGACATGGTACACAGAAATTCGGTTGGTTTGGTGGACATGGCTTGAAGGGGACTGGTGGATGGCTCGAATCCATCGGTATTAAGCCAGGTGTGTTCATGGCGTTTCTCGCTGCGCTGGCAGAGGTGATTGGCGGTCTCTTGTTTGCAGCAGGACTGTGGCTGCCTGTGGCGGCGGCGTTGATGGTCATCACCATGTTGGTCGCCATCTTTACGGTGCATGGGAAGAATGGTTACTGGATCACGCAGAACGGGTTTGAGTATAACCTGATGCTGATTGCCATTGCAGTGGGTGTTGCGCTGATTGGACCAGGCTCGTACGCGATTCATTTTTGATGACTAGCAAAACGAAAGCGTAGCAAGACGCTATCTGGTTGCAAGAGACAGGCGACAACAAGAAATTGCGCCGGGTTGTCTCTTCCACAGTTGTTGTGTAGTTGAAGAAACGGGGCAAAGTGCTCAAGGGCGCTGTGCCTCGTTTCTCTTTCATCAGCTGTTTTCGTGTAGGACATGGCGCCTCTGATTATTTCGAATGGGAAAATATATTTCAAGACCGACAGCAAAGTTTCGTTATAATAGATGAGTGAAGGAGGAGAACTCACATGACGACATCAGGATTAAATCAGACTTGGGATTTGGACGTGATCTTCCAGGGTGGCAGTACTTCCACGGAATTTGATACATATTTAGCGCAGTTAAGTCAGGATATGACGACGTTCTCAGCAAATGTGGAGCAGTTGAATTCGACCTCAGCGTCGCAACAATTGGCCGCCGCCATTTTGCACATGCAGGACATCGCGGCTCGTTTGCGGGAAGCGGGCGCCTTTATCAGCTGTCTGACCGCGCAAGATGTCAAGGATACAGAGGCGCGTCTGCTCGTAGGCCGCGTCAGTCAACTGCGGGCGAAATACAATGTCTCGCTCACGAAGCTGGATGCGGTGCTGACCGGATTGACAGCGGACGCGTTTGCCGCTTTGCTCGATGAGCCGCAAATCGGCGAATTGCAGTATGTGCTGGAAGAACGTCGCCGCCGCGCAGGTGACAAGTTGCCGCCAGAGATGGAAGCGTTGGTCGCGGTGCTTTCTGTCGACGGATATGGGGCGTGGGGAGAGCTGTACAACACGATTGTCGGCCGGATGACGCTCCCATTCGAGGAGAACGGAAAGACTGTTTCCTTGTCGATGGGACAGGCCAACAACAAATTGTTAGTCAATGACCGGGATGTTCGTGAGCGCGTGTTTGGCGAATTGGAAAAGACGTGGGCCAATGAAGCCGATTTGTGTTCGGAGGTGTTGAATCACCTTGCGGGGCATCGCTTGGCAGTGTATGAGCAACGCGGTTGGGATTCGGTGCTGCGCGAACCGCTGGAAATCAATCGCATGTCTGCTACCACGTTGGACACGATGTGGCAGGTGATTGCCGAGAACCAATCCGAATTCGTCCGGTTCCTCGAAGCGAAAGCCAAGTGCATTGGCACAGAGAAGCCGACATGGGCGGATGTTGCCGCACCGTTGGGGCAAAACGCCAAAGTGTACACATATGAAGAGGCGCGTGATTTTATCGTTCGCCACTTCGAGCACTTCAACCCAGAGATGGCGGCATTCGCGTACCAATGTTTTGAAAAGCGCTGGATCGAAGCGGAAGACAGGCCTGGCAAGCGCCCCGGTGGATTCTGCACCAGTTTCCCGGTCAGCGGGCAGACGCGCATCTTTGTCACCTTCTCGGGTTCTGCGTCCAATGTGGCGACATTGGCGCACGAGTTGGGACATGCGTATCATCAACACGTCATGCGCCAGTTGCCGCAGTTGAATACCAATTATGCGATGAATGTCGCTGAAACAGCTTCGACTTTTGCCGAGATGATTGTCGCCGACGCTTCAGTCAAAGAGGCGGCAAATCCAGTCGAACAGTTGGGATTGCTCGAAGACAAAGTCGGACGCAGTGTCGCGATGTTCATGAACATCTATGCGCGGTTTTTGTTTGAGACGCGGTTCTACGAAGAACGCAAGCGCGGCGTGGTCAGTGTGGAGCGGCTAAATGCGCTGATGCAGACGGCGCAAGAGGAAGCGTTTGGCGGGGCGTTGGCCAGCTATCACCCTCACTTCTGGGCGTCCAAGCTGCATTTTTACTCCACAGGCGTGCCGTTCTACAACTTCCCGTATACGTTTGGCTATCTGTTCAGCACGGGGATTTATGCGCGCGCGCAAGCCGAGGGCCCATCCTTCGCTGCCAAGTACGTCGCATTGCTGCAGGATACAGGGCGCATGCGCGTCGAAGATTTGGCGAAGAAACACCTCGGCGTCGACCTGCAAAAGCCAGACTTCTGGCAAAGCGCTGTGGACTTGGCCGTGATCGACGCGCGTAAATTTGTCGATCTCGCCCAGTCCACCGCGCTCAATTGATCTGTTTCACCGTGCTGCATCAAAGAGCCATCTAAGGTCTGTACCTTGAGATGGCTCTTTTCTTTTGTTAGATTCTAGAGCGAGAGGCGGGATGACGTTGCCAGATGCAGATTTATACAGTGCGCTTGTCGCGTTGGCCAAAGGCGCGGAAAAATCGCGGCAGCGCGTCGCCACCAAGCTGGCGTCGGCGCCGCTTGATGTGCGCAAAGCGGTATTCATGCGGGGGATCACGTCAAAAAATCCGAAAATCAGACGAGCGACATGTGCGCTTGTCGGAGAGTTGCGCGAAGAGGACGCATTGCCCGAGATGTTGAACGCGCTGCAAGATGCGCATCAAGATGTGGTGCAGATGGCGGTGTGGTCCATTGGCAGAATGCAGGTCCGGGCGGCGATCCCTGCGCTTGTTGAGTTGATTGCAAGCGGTTGCGGTTTTAAAGTGGCCAAAACGGCGGTATGGGCGTTCGGGGAAATCGGCGACGATGGCGTGCTGCCCACGCTGTCCAGCATGTTGCAAGACCCGAATGCCCGCCTGTGTGAGGGCATATTGGTCTGTGGCATCAAACTGGGGCACAAAGCCTTTGTCGAGTTGTTACAGGCGTTGGATTGCGCGCAGCCGCAGGTGCAAAACGCATTGCGCGATGCGTCCTATGCCAGCGGTGAAATTCGCGGCGCATTGATGCGCGCGGTGATTCGGACAAAAGACGCAAAGACGTTGGTCTCTATATTGGCGGCGATTCCCTATGCCACGTTGCATGAGGCGGACTATGAACGCCTTTTGGCCAGTGACCAAGCTGCTGTTCGGGAAGCGACGTATCGCTCCATCGCCCATTGCGCTTTGCGACGAAACGTGAAGCGAGAGTGGTTGCTAGGCGCTTTGGACGATGCCAGCAATCAGGTGGTCATCACAGCGCTGCAATGTCTGGCTGAGTACATGAACGAGGATGGCGCTGTGATCGAGCGCGTGCAGTGGCTTTTCGACCATCACCCGTCACCCAAGATTCGGTCTGTTGCGACTGATTTGCTGCAGCGCCGGGATGTCTTTTTGCAAGTCAGACAGTTGGCGCCCAAGTGGCGGCGGTTCGTCTTAGAGACTTTGCCGGGATTAGAATCGTTTGTCGCGATGGAAGCCGATTGCTTGGGCATCGTTTTCCAGACGCAGATGTCTGGCGCTGGCTGGCTGGAAGTCCGTCTTGACGAAAATAGCTCCAGTGTCGCAGAGATGAAGAGCATGCACACCATCTCCCGGATCTGCGCTGTCGCTTCTGTGACCGATGCGACCGGCAACTGTGAGGTGAATCCCTATCTGCAAGCGCTGTTTTCACAGCATGGTGTGAATGCGCAAAATGGCCAAACTGTCGACCTTGAACAGGTGCGCATCAACGGACAGGTTTTTGCGATTGCGCCGCTGATCGAGGAGCGCGACATGCGTAGACCTGCGCGGAAATTGCGGGCGACATCGCTCGATTGGCGCGTGGCCAGAGCGATGGTGCTGTGTACAAAACCGAAGCCTGATGATGTGTTTGTCGATCCGACGTGCGGTTCTGGCACATTGTTGTTGGAGCGGGCGACCATCGCGCCATATCAAGCGCTCATCGGCGGTGATTGTGACAGGGCTGCCGTTGCGGCAGCACAACATAACCTCAAGCACTGTCAGGACGTGATGCTGCACGAGTGGGATGCCGTTTCCACACCGCTGGCGGCGGGATCGGTCGATGTGGTTGTCGCCAACTTGCCTTTTGGGCGTCGCGTCGGGAACCATGAAGGAAATGTCGCGTTGTACCCGGCACTGCTCAAAGAAGTCATCCGAATTTTGCGGGTCGGTGGCTGTGCTGTTTTTCTGACGCAGGAAATTGCGCTGTTATCTGATGTGGTACAAACTTGGAAATCGCAAGTTGTGTGTGAATTGGATCAGGCTGTAGCAATGGGCGGATTGGCGCCACATCTGTTTTGCATCCGCAAAGTCAGGTGAGGGCACAAAGCAGAAGCTGCCGAAATGATCATTGCGCCATGTTCGATGGATTCTGCAAATCAGAAAATATAAAGCAAAACGCCACAGAAGAAGGCGTTTTGCTTTATAACACTGTTGTCATATTGGTAGGAAAGATGTACACCTGAGCGCGTGGCCCATGCTAAGGTGGTCCGCATTGGGTGCCAGGCGACGCAAGGCATGGTTGAATGCGCGTCTTATACTGTCGCTCTGCGCAGGAGCAAGTACGTTACAATTCCATAGACGACGATGGCTGGAATCAGCCACCAGGATAGTTGTAGGGCTGAATGGTGAAAGAACCACGTAAAAATGGGGATCCATTTGTTGAAATACGTGCAGAGAATGGCGGCAACACTGCAGAAGATAAACAGGGCGGCGAAAAAGATCAGCAATCCGCCGCGGCCAAACCGTTGAAATAAACTTGATATCAACCAACCAAGAAAGCACAAGTGCAGCAAGATGACGAAATCAATCCAAAACTGTCCGATGGCCGGGCTCGCGTCCAAATAGGGAAGATGGAAAAAGTGCAAATTGACGCCCCAACTGTCTGTCAAATTTTCTATGAGGGACAACAGGGATAGTATGAGCGCATTGACCGCGTTGATGATGAGAATCGTCATGGCCGTGCCCACAAAAAAGTCTGTTCGCCGCACGCTAAATCCGATTGCAAACGGGAATGCGCCACGCAAGAAAAAGATGCCGATGATGAGCATGTACAAATAGACAGTCGCGACGCTGCCAGAATAGGTTTGGCTGTGAATGATGAAGCAGAGAATCAGATTGATAAAAAAGCTGAATAACGTAATGAACCAGGGAAGAAAGAACAAAAGCAACCTGGACTTGAAATGCAACTTCACAATACTCATGGTGCGGTTCACAGTGTTTCCTCCTCTTGCCCATGTTGATTTGTCAAATGAACGACCAATTGCTGTAGTGATACAGGCGCTAGTTCCAAGCCGAGTGCATTCGCTTGTTTTTGTTCTGCTGGCGTCAAGCTTCCAGTGACGGTGGCGGAAGTCAATGCGCCAAACGGTGCGCGGTGCACCACTTTTTTTCTGGCCGTAAATGCCTCGACGGCTGACGTTGTGCCTGCGACAGTGAACGCCCGTCCGCGCAATACATCTGCATTTTCATTCAGGATCAGCCGACCTTTGTCAATCAGCATGACATGCTCCAGAATCTGGCTCACCTCGTCAATCAGGTGTGTGGAAAGGACGATGGTGCGTGGATGTGAGCCATAATCTTCAATCAGCCGATCGTAAAACAAATTCCTGGCGACAGCGTCCAGTCCCAGGTAGGGTTCGTCGAATATCGTCAACGGCGCGCGGCTGGCTAGGCCGACAATGATGCCAGCGGCGGAGAGCATTCCTCTGGATAACTTTTTCATGCGCCGTCTTGGCGGCAGACCGAAGTCTGCAATCAACGACTGCGCGTACGCGCGGTCCCAGTTGGGAAAGAACGATTCGGCCATTTCCATTACATCTGCAAGCCGAAAGTTGTCAGGATATTTTTGGCTCTCCTTGATGAAACACGTTTGACTGAGCACCCGATTATTTTCATAGGGCGCTTCCCCGAACACTTTCAATTTCCCACTCGTCGGGAACAATTGAGCCGTTAACATGTGCATGATGGTGGTTTTCCCTGCGCCATTTCTCCCCAACAACCCGTATATTTTATCTGCTTCCATTTGGAAGCTGACGTGATCTACTGCCGTGAAACTGCCATATGACTTGGTCAGACCTTCCACTTCAACGGCGCTTTGCATCAGATTTTATCTCCTCTCAAAATCATGTCGGACAATTGCGCTGTGGTGATCCCCAGTTTTTTGGCCTCTTGTATCATCGTCACCACGTACTGTTCGAAGAACTCTTCTCGCCGCTTTTCCAGCAACTGCGCGCGCGCGCCGGTAGCCACAAACATACCGATCCCTCGTTTCTTGTACAAAATCCCTTGATCCACCAAAAGATTCACGCCCTTCGCCGCAGTTGCCGGGTTGATTTGGTAAAAGGATGCGAATTGATTGGTCGAAGGAACCTGCGCCTCTTCAGGTAATCTCTCTTGAATGATGTCGTCCTCAATGCGTTCTGCAATCTGCACAAAAATCGGGCGGCTGTCATCCATCAAAAAAGTCATCTCGCCACCACCATGTTAGTTAATTACTCATGTAACTAACCATACAAGCAGTAGACCTTATTGTCAATTCTTATCTCGATATTTAATACTTTTCCGATTTTATAACGCATGAATAAATTGCCTTGTTGTACAATGTGAACAGGCATATTTCATTTCATCAAGATTGTGGGGCGGTCTTGTGAAGGTAATTTTGGCCCCAGAGTGGGAGAACATAAATTAAGCTTAGGAAAGAGGACGTGAGTGGAGTGGAAAATCAGACAAGTGCTCGTCAACTGCCACCGCACGTGTTTGTGCTGTTCGGCGCAACCGGCGATTTGGCGCATCGTAAATTGTTCCCAGCCATGTATCAACTGCATCGCAAGGGGCTGGTTCCGGATGGGTTCAGCGTTGTAGGAACGGCGCGTACCAAATACACGAATGAAGGGTTCCGCGACGAGGTGTTCCAGTCCATGCAGTCCTTCGTCAAGGGCGGCATACCCAACGATGACGTGTGGCGTTCATTCGCAGAGCGAATTCACTATGTGCCAGGCAATGTGGACAAGGTTGAAGATTTCCGCAACTTGCATGATTACATCAGCCAAGTGGAAGAAGAGCGTGATCACGGCGGCAATCGGATGTTCTACCTCGCCATGGCGCCGCGCTTCTTCGGCGAAACAGCGCTCTTTCTGAAAGAAAGTGGGCTGGCCGACACAAAGGGCTGGCGTCGTCTCATCATCGAAAAGCCGTTCGGCCATAATCACGAATCGGCTGCTGCGCTCAACGAACAACTGCGCAGCGCCTTTGAGGAAGAGGAAATTTACCGGATCGATCACTATCTCGGCAAAGAGATGGTGCAGAATATCGAAGTGATTCGCTTCGCCAATTCGATGTTTGAACCGCTGTGGGACAACCGTTCCATCGCTTCTGTCCAGATCACGTCCAGTGAGACGGTCGGTGTGGAAGACCGGGCTTCTTATTACGAAAAAGCGGGCGTCTTGCGCGACATGATTCAAAACCACATGTTGCAGATGGTGATGATGACGGCGATGGAACCGCCTAGCCGTTTGCGCACGGAAGCCATTCGCGACGAGAAGGTCAAGGTACTGCGCTCCCTGCGTCGCTATGACATCGAAGAAGTGAAGAAAAATGTCGTGCGCGGGCAGTATCGCGCTGGTGAAATCAACGGACAGGCTGTGCCAGGATATCTGGAGGAGAAAGGCGTTGCGCCGGGATCGAAAACGGAGACGTTTATGGCCGCTCGTCTGTTTATCGACAACTTCCGCTGGGCAGGTGTGCCGTTCTACATCCGAACAGGCAAGCGCATGCCCGTCAAGTCGACGGAAATTGTGGTGCAATTCCGGAATATGCCGAAGCATCTGTTCTTTAACCAGGATGGCAACTTGGGGCCGAACTTGTTGGTCATTCGCATCAATCCAGTCGAAGGGATGTACATGCAGTTGAACGTCAAACGGCCGGGGACAGACAATGTGGTCGTGCCCATCGCAATGGAGTTCAGTCAACCGTCGGATAAATCCCCGGAGGCGTATGAGCGGTTGCTGCACGATGCGATGATTGGGGACTCGACGTTCTTTACCCGCTGGGACGAAGTTTCCCTGGCGTGGAAATTTGTCGATCCGATTGCAGAAGCGTTCGCTGATTCTTCGACACCGTTGCACGAATATGCGAGCGGCGAGTGGGGACCGCAGGCTGCAACCGATTTGGTGCAGGGCGAGCCAGGAATTTGGTGGCCGGTTTATGGCGAGAAAGTGCCGTCGGTGGAATCGTTGTTGATGTGTGAAAAAGCACAGGCAGTAGAGGTGAAATGATCCGTGAAAATTTACGACGTCAGCATGCTGATTGATACGGACATGCAGGTGTACAAAAACAAGGACGAAAAGCGTCCATCCTTTGAGACGACGTCCGACTTCACAACAGGCAGCAGCCATGAGACGCGCATTCATATGGATGCGCACACGGGCACGCACATCGATGCGCCCCTGCACATGCTTGAGCAGGGCGAGACGATTGAGTCGGTTCACATTGAACAGCTTGTCGGCGACTGCCGGGTGCTTGATTTGACAAATGTGGAAGATGGCATCACTCGGGCCGACCTCGAGGCGCATGCGCCGCAAAAGGGCGAATTTTTGTTATTGAAGACGAAAAACTCGTGGGATGAGTCGTTCAATTTCAACTTCATCTACGTGGCTCAAGATGGCGCCGAGTATCTCGCCGACATCGGCATCGCGGGGGTGGCCATTGACGGTTTGGGCATTGAGCGAAGCCAACCGGGGCACGAGACGCACAAGGCACTGTTGGCGAAAAACATCGTCATCATTGAGGGACTGCGTTTGAAGGATGTGCCGACGGGGACCTACTTCATGGTCGCCGCGCCGCTCAAAATGACGGGCATCGACGCCGCGCCTGCCCGTGTGCTCTTGTTGGACG